>DATGCT010000024.1:0-9288 GCA_035311565.1 Minisyncoccota bacterium
CAAAAGCTTGGCGTCCTTCTTTTATTTCTTGTTTTATAAATTGATAAGCTTTCTTTCTTTTTTTAGGAGAAACAATTTTGGTGGTGACAGGTTTTCTGTTTCCAGGTAGCTCTTTTATGGAGGAGATATCAAGGTTCCCAAAGATAGTAATAGCGAGAGTTCTAGGTATTGGAGTAGCAGTCATTGATAGAAGGTGGGGTTTTATCTCTTTGTTTTTTGTAAGTTTGGCTCTTTGTTTTACTCCAAATCGGTGTTGTTCATCTATTATTGCTAAGGCAAGTTTTTTGAAATAAATCTTTTTTTGGATTAAAGAGTGAGTGCCGATGGCTATTTTAACGCTGTTTTCTTTTATTTTTCCCCTCAAGTCTTTTTTAGAGGTTTCATTTTCTAGTCCTTCACCAAAGAACATTTTTGATTCTTTATTTGTTAGGAGGGCTACTCCTTTATCAAAGTTTGAAAAAAATTCTTTGAATGTTTGGTAATGTTGTTGAGCTAAGATTTCTGTTGGAGCCATAATAGCTGTTTGGAAGTTATTATCAGCAGTTATTATTGCAGAGAAGAAAGCAACAATTGTTTTGCCGGAACCAACGTCTCCTTGGAGAAGGCGTTTCATTGGTTGTTTTTTATTGAGGTCGTTTGTTATTTCTTTGAGAGCCTCTTCTTGATCATTGGTTAGTTGATAGGGAAGTGATTGTTTGTATAGTTTGATTTTTTCCTGATCTATTTTTATTTTGTTTGCTTTATCCTTTGATCTTTTTGATCTTTGGATAAAGTTGGAGAGTTGTAATAGATAAGCGTCTTCTAGAGAGAATCTTTTTCTTGCTTGATCTATTTCTTTTTGGTTTTGAGGAAAGTGTATTTGATGAAGAGCTTGGTTTATATCAGGAATATTACTTTTCTTTCTTATTTCTTTAGGGATTATATCAGGAATTTCTTCAAATTCTTTTAAGGCTTTTTCTATGAGGTATCTAAGCCCTCTTGATGTTAATCCTTTTGTTTCATGGTAAATAGGGATTATTCCTGCAGTATGAGTTGTTTCTTCTTCTTTGTCTGCTAATTCGTAAATAGGGTTAGAGAAGGTTAGTTGTTTTTTGTATATTTTAGGCTTGCCGGAGATAAAGATTTTCTTTCCTTCTTTGAGGGTCTTTTTTAAATAAGGTTGGTTGAACCATACCACTTTTACTGATTCTGACTTATCACTTATCGTAGCTTCAAAGATGATAAATTTCTTTTTCCAGGAGCGTCTAATATTTGTGTCGGTGATGGTCCCTTTGATCGTGACGTGTTCGTTAGGTTCTAAGTTTTTTATTTGTTTGATGTTTGAAAAGTCTTCATATCTATGAGGGAAATGCCATAGAAGGTCTTTAACGGTTTCTATATCAAGCCGTTTTAGTTTTTTGTTGAACTTTTTAGCAAAAGGTATTTCTGAAACTGGGGAATGAATACTGGTCATATATATAAATTATACCAGGGTAGATCCCTGGTATTAAGATTTGTTCCCCCGACAGGGCTCGAACCTGTGACCCACTGCTTAAGAGGCAGTTGCTCTTCCAGCTGAGCTACGGGGGATTGACTGAGTTGATTATAACCTATTGAATTTATTTTTGTAAAGTTAAAGGTCTAAGAGTTCTTTCAGTTTATCTTTGTTGAAGCCAACTATTATTTTATCATCTATATCAACAACAGGGACTCCCATTTGACCTGATTTTTCCATCATTTCTTTAGCAGCTTCTTTATCTTCAGCTATATTTTTTTCTTCATATTCAACATCATTTTTTTTGAAAAATTTTTAACCATTTGGCAGTATGCGCAAGTAGGAGTGGAATAGATTATAACTTTTGACATGATTTTATTTGTTTTTTTAGATGTATCCGACCTTACTTTGTGTATTATAGCTTTGGGGTTATTCTTTGGCAAATTTAAAAGGCTGGTTTATAATGATTTTATCTTCAAGTGTTAATTTATAACCAAATTATGCATGATCTAATTATTATAGGTGGAGGGCCTGCAGGGGTAGCTTCAGCAATATATTCCGTAAGAAAGGGGTTAGACGTTTTAATGGTGACAAAGGAGTTCGGAGGGCAGTCGATTGTTTCTGATGATATTCAGAACTGGATAGGGGAGAAGCATATAAGTGGGGTTGAACTAGCGGAAAAGTTTGAGAGTCATGTTAAATCTTATGATCTCGGTATACAAGAAGGGAGTAAAGTAGTAGACGTTAGAAGACAAGGTTCTAATTTTGAAGTAGAAGATGAAAAAGGTGAGTTGTATGAAGCTAGAGCAGTGATGATAGCTACTGGTGGAAGAAGAAGGAGACTAAAGATACCAGGTGAGGATGATTTTGAAGGTAAGGGGGTAGTTTATTGTAGTACGTGTGATGCTCCTTTGTTTGATGGTAAAAGAGTAGTGGTGGTTGGTGGGGGTAATGCTGGTGTAGAGGCGGTTATTGATCTTTTACCTTATGCAGATAAGATTTATTTGTTAGAGAAAACCAACAAGTTAAACGCAGATGAGGAAAGTAAAAATAGAATATTACACAATGATAAGGTGGAGGTGATTTTAAACTCAGAACCAAAAAAGATAAAAGGTGATAAGATGGTTGATGAGCTAGTGTATGAAAAGGAAGGCGAGGAACGGGTATTAAATATTGATGGTGTCTTTGTTGAGGTTGGTTCAGTTCCTAATTCAGGGATAGTGGAAGGGTTGGTAGATTTAGATAAATGGGGGCAGATTAAGATTGATTCAAAGTACGGGACCACTTCAGAAAAAGGGGTGTTTGCAGCGGGTGATGTAACCGATGATCCTTACAAGCAGAACAATATTGCAGCTGGAGATGGAGTTAAAGCTGCTTTGTCAGCTTACAGTTATTTACAGGATTTAGAATAGTTTTTGTGGACCTAAGGAGAATCGAACTCCTATCTCAGCAATGCGAATGCTGTGTTATACCATTAAACTATAGGCCCTAAACTTTATTGTAAGTATAGGCTATGATTAATCCCCAGAGATATCCGCTGATAAAAGCCCATAATGTTCCTATCAATGTTCCTGATAGAGAGATACTGTATCCTTTATAAAGAGAAGCAATTAGTTTTACAAGAGGAGAACCGAGATTAAAAAAGTAGTTCAGAATAGTTATAACAATTAAGAATAAAGACCAAGCAATACCGAAAGCTATTCCAAATTTTTGAGTGTTTATCTTACTCATTTTTTATAAGTATATACTATTAATAAGTTATTTTTAAATTAGATAAACTTGATTTTTTATTAATTAAAGTAGTAAAGTATAAAGGAAGCGCCCGTAGCTCAACTGGATAGAGTGCCTGGCTTCGGACCAGGAGGTTGAGGGTTCGAATCCTTCCGGGCGTACAATTCTAAATTACATAAAAAGGTATGAGTTATAAAATACCACAAGAAGTTAAAAAAGTAGCTTCTGCTTTATCAGAAGCGGGGTATAAAGCGTATCCTGTTGGAGGATGCGTACGTGATATGTTGATGAGGAGAGAACCAAAGGATTGGGATGTAACAACAGATGCACGACCGGAGGATATCCAGGAAATATTTGAAGACAGTGTTTATGAAAATGATTTTGGAACAGTAGTTGTGAAAACGGGCAGTGATATTGAGAGGCTGAAGTTGATTGAGGTTACCACCTTTAGAGTAGAGAGTGATTATTCTGACAGGAGACACCCGGATAACGTTTCTTTTACGAATAAAGTAGAAGATGATTTAGGAAGGCGTGATTTTACGATTAACGCTATGGCTTTTGATTTGGACAAGGAAGAGGTGGTTGATCCATATGGGGGAGAGAAAGATTTAGAGAAAAAGTTGATAAAAACTGTGGGAGACCCAAAAAAAAGATTTAAGGAGGATGCTTTAAGATTATTAAGAGCAGCTAGATTTGCTACTGAGCTTGAATTTAATATTGAAAAGCAAACAAAGAAATTAATAAAAGAGAAGGCAGATTCATTAGAGGAAATTGCGATAGAGAGGATTAGAGATGAGTTTGTAAAGATAATTATGGCAGATAATGCAGATGGAGGAGTTAGACTGTTAGAGGATTTAGGATTATTGGAGTATATAATCCCTGAGTTAAGAGAAGGAATAGGTTGTGACCAGGCTCATCATCATATATACACAGTGTGGGAGCATAATGTTAGATCTTTAAAGTACGCTGCTGAGAATAACTATTCATTAGAGATTAGACTAGCTGCTTTATTGCATGATGTAGGGAAGCCTGAGTCTAAGGAAGGAAAAGGTGAAGAAGCTACTTTTTATAATCATGAAGTTATAGGAGCTAAGATTACTGAAAAAATTCTCAAACGTCTAAAGTTTCCTAAAGAAGTAATTAAGGATGTTGTTCACTTAGTGAGATACCACCTGTTTTATTACAACGTAGGAGAGGTTACAGAATCGGGTGTTAGAAGGTTTTTAAGCAGAGTAGGATTAGAATACGTCGATGACTTGATGAAGCTTAGAAAGGCTGATCGTATTGGTTCAGGAGTTCCTAAGGCTTTTCCTTATAGATTTAGACACCTTCTATTTATGATAGATAAGGTAAAGCGTGATCCTGTGTCAACAGATATGTTAGAGGTTGATGGTAATGATGTTATGAATATTTCAGATATAGATCCAGGTCCTAAAGTGGGATGGGTTCTGAAAGCTTTAATGGAAGAAGTTTTAGACGATCCGGGCAGAAATAAAAAGGAGTACTTAGAAAAAAGAATAAAAGATTTAGTTGATTTACCTGATGAAGAATTAAAAAAGAAAGCTAAGATTGGAGAAACAAAGATAGAAGAGTTTGAAAAGGGCGTTATAAAAGACTTAAAAAAGAAACATCACGTTAAATAATTTATGAAAGGTTTTGAGAATCAATTTAACAAGGATAAATATAACAAAATGGGTTTAGAAAATATTATTCAGATTGAGTTAGCAAAAAAGATTTATAACTGTGAGATTGACGAGGCTATGGACGAATGGGTAAAAAAAGATTCAGAAACTTTTAGGAAATTAATTGAAAACCATCCAGGATATATTAGTGAATATAAAGAATCCTTAGGTGATGAAGAAAATAAGGAGGTGGTTTTAGAAAAAATCAAGGAAAGATTGTTAAAGGAAGAAGATGGGGGAGCAGAAGCTTAGTTTTTGGTGTTTGTTTTTTTAAACAATGTAAAGGCAGTAATTGATCCAAGAAAGTTCATAAGTAAGTCGGAAAAAGTATCCAGTAGGCTTGGTTGAAGACCACTTTTGTACTGGAAAGTTTTGAGGATGTATTGGGTAAGCCCAAATTCAAAGCTTTCCCAGATTATACTTATTATTAAAACAAAAATTAAGATTGATCTTATCGGTTTTTTTTCAAAACCGGATATTATTTTTTTAGGAGTGTAAGATTGGTTAATAATCCAGATAAATGTTAGACCAACCCAGACACCTCCTAAAAAGTGTAGGAATTCATCGTACCAAATAAGTTTTTCAAAAAGGTTGAGCTTAGAGCCTAATCCAAAAAAGAACGTGATTGCTATTGTAGAAAGGATTAAATTATTTTTTAGTTTTTTCATGTGTTATAATATAGTTACTATTAAGAAGTGTTAATAGTAATTATAATGTGTGTTTTGTAAAAGGTCGAGGTTTAAATTTATTAAGATTGTTTTAATTCAAATTAATTATGGCAGTACAAGATTGGGTCACAGTTATTGTTAATTCTTTACAAAACCTTTGGATGGGATTTGTAGATGTTTTGGGGAGCGTTGTAGGAGCTTTGGTTGTTTTACTGGTTGGTTTGATGGTAGCCTCTGGTTTAGCTGCTTTTGTTCGAAAGGTGATTGAGATGATAAAGTTAGACTCGTTTTTGAGGAGTCTTGGTATTGAAAAATTCTTTGAAAGAGGAGGGATGAGAGTTAACAGTGGTAAGTTTTTTGGCAAGATAGTTTACTGGTTCATAGTGATAGTATTTATCTTAGCCGCTTCTGATATTCTTGGTTTTGCTACTTTGTCAGAGTTTTTGAGAGACGTGTTGCTTTACATCCCTAATGTTATTGTTGGGGTTCTTATTATGTTGGCAGCAATTGTATTGGCTAACTTCTTGAAGGATATAGTCAAGTCTTCTGTAAAAAGTGCAAAGTTGACGGGATATAAATTCCTTGGATCTTTGACGTGGTGGGCCATTACCGTTTTTGGTTTCTTAGCAGCAATTTCTCAGTTAGGAATTGCTCGGGACATTGTTAATACTTTAGTTGCTGGATTTATTGCAATGATTGCTTTGGCTGGAGGCCTTGCTTTTGGATTGGGAGGCCGAGATTATGCTAAGTATTTGATTTCTCGATTAAGAGATCATCACGAGGAATAATTTAGTTGATTTTAGGTATTAAACCGGACTTTTGGTAAATCTTAGGTCCGGTTTAATATTTTATTTTTTAGGGGGATTGACTAAATGCGTTTGTATGTATAATATAAAGAAAGTCATATAAATAAAAAATTATGGATTTTGCGATTATAAAAACAGGCGGAAAACAATATAAAGTTAAGGAGGGAGATGTATTAAATATAGAAAAGATTGACAAGGAAGAAGGAGACGAGGTTGTTTTTGATCAAGTTTTAATGAAGTCAGATGACGGGGATTTTGAAATAGGAACCCCGGTTATTAAAGGTTCTAAGGTCAGTGCCAAGGTGCTCAGTCATGGAAAGGGTGAAAAAGTAACTATTTTTAGATATAAGCCTAAAAATCGTCATAGAAGGAAGGTTGGTCATAGACAACCTTATACAAAGATTGAGATTCAAAGTGTAAATTAAAAATACCGTCTATCACGGTATTTTTTAATTCCTTGATTTTAGAGCGTTGTTTAACGTTTCTTTGTCTGCGAATTCTATTTCACCACCAGTAGGTATTCCTCTGCCTAACCTGGTGATTTTTTTTGTAATTCCTTGAAGCCCCTTTTTTATTTTTTGGGTTAGTATATCACCCTTGGTGTTTAGATTTACAGCTATTATTACTTCTTCTAATTTTTTGTTTGATTTTTTAACTATTTTTTTAAGGTGTTTAAGTCGGAGTTTTTGGGTGGGGGTAAGGGTCCCTTTGGAGTCTGATTTTCCAATAACAAGATATATTCCTTTAAAGGCTCCTGATTTTTCCAAGGATATTACTTCAGTTTCTTTTTCTACTATTGCTACTTTTTGAGTATTCCTTTTTTTATTAGAGCATATTTGGCAGAGTTTTTTCGAAGAGTCTTTTACAAAAAAACAGCGGGGGCATTTATCTACTTTTTCTAAGTTATTTAGCGCTTTTTTTACTTTTTTGAAGGTTTGTTTATCAAGATTTAAAAGATGAAAAGCAAGACGGCGAGCCATTCTAGGGCCTATCGTTGGTATTTTTGAAAAGGCTTCTATGAAGTTTTGTATTTTTTTAGGCAGCATAAATTAAGGGTAAGAGGTTATTCTTCTTCGTGTTGAGTGTCGATGGATTGGAAGCTTACTTTCTGAGGGTCAAACCTTAGGGTTACTGTTCCAAGAGGTCCATTTCTGTGTTTTGCAATTATAATTTCGGTGATATTTTTTTCTTCTTCATCTACATCAAATTTATCCCTGTCTTTTCTGTAGATAAACATTACGATGTCCGCGTCTTGTTCTAAAGAGCCAGACTCTCTTAAATCAGACAAACGAGGGATTTTTACTTCTCTTTGTTCAACGCCTCGTGAAAGTTGAGATAGAGCTAGAACAGGAATATCAAGTTCTCGAGCTAATGATTTGAGGCTACGTGATATTTCGGTGGCTTGTTGAACCATGCTGTTAGAGGAGGTTCTTGGGAGTATTAATTGAAGGTAATCTACTATTAAAAGATCTAGGCCGTGTTCCATTTGGAGTTTTCTGGCCATTGATCGAATATGAAGGATGTTAGGAGAAGGGGTATCTTCCACAAAGAAGGGAGCATCTGAGAGGGTATTGAGGGCTTGTTGGATCATAGCGAACTCTGTTTCGTCATGTATTCTTCCTGTTCTGAGGCGCCAAAGAGGAACATGTGATTGGGCAGAGATTATTCTATCAACGATTTGTTCTGCGGACATTTCTAGAGAGAAAACTCCAACCTTGTTACCTTCCAAGGCAGATCTTCGAGCTACATCTAAGGCAAGAGAAGTTTTACCAACTGAGGGTCGTGCTCCAAGAAGGATGAGGTCTGAATTTTGAAATCCAGAAAGAACATCATCAAGTTTTTCAAAACCAGTAGTTACTCCTCTTAATTTTCCATCTTGTTCACCTTGGTGAAGTTTTTCGAGTCTTTCATATGCGATAGGAAGCTCATCTTTTATGTGGGTGAATTTTTGAGTACGTGATTTTTGAGATATTCCAAAAATTTTTTGTTCTACTTTATCAAGAAGTTCTTCAAAGTCAGAATGTTCAAAAGCCTCCTCGTTTATTTTTGAAGAGGCTCTTACTAAGTCTCTTCGTACTTTATTCTCTTTAACTATTTTTGCGTAGTGTTCTACATGGGCTGAAGTTGGTACTTTATCCATTAATTCGGTGAGGTAATCACTACCACCTATTTCTTTTATTTGGTTTTTTTCTTTAAGTTTGTTTGTGACTGTCAGAATGTCTATAGGGTCGCCGTTTTCAAAGAGATCGATAATTGCTTCGTATATTTTTTTATGTTTTGGGTGGTAAAAGTCATCGGGCTTAAGAATATCGGCTATTTTTAAGATGGCATCTCTATCCAACATTAAAGCACCGATGACCGAACTTTCGGATTCTAAATCTTGAGGGGGAATTTTTGGATTCTTTTTAGACATTGTTTTTTTCTTTTATTTTATGAGTGAAAGATCCCAAAGGGGTGTCTTCTATTTCATATCCTAACTCCTGTATTTTTTCACGCAACTTATCGGACTTGATAAACTGTTTATTGTCTCTTAACTTGTTTCTTTCTTTGATTAGTTTTTTAATTTTTTTAGGGGGTTGATACTTGTTTATTGAGAAACCAAAAATTTGCATCGTTTGGGTTATGAACTGGCCTAATTCTTTTGCGTTTTTGGAGCTTAAGTTCCAAATTTTATTTTGGTATTTTTTAATTAATTTGAATAGAATGCCTAAGGCCTGAGGGGTGTTGAAGTCATTTTGAATAGATTGATGGAAGTTTTCTTTTGCGTTTTGGATTTCCTTTTGGATTTCCTTTTTGTTTTTCTCGTTGTTTGTTTTTTGGGTTGTGAAATGAGTTTTGTGAACAAAGGTTTTAATGGTTTCTAAGGATTCTTTTGCTTTTTTAATAGCTTCTTTTGTGTAATCAAAGCGGGAGCGGTAATGGTGAGA
>DATGCT010000025.1:0-5813 GCA_035311565.1 Minisyncoccota bacterium
AAGAGGAAGAAATAGTTAAAAAAGCCCGTAAGGGTGACAAAAAAGCCTTTGGCAAACTGTATGACGAACACATCTCCAGTATCTACCGTTTTATTATTTTCAAGGTAAACACTAAATCAGAAGCCGAAGACATTACTCAAAAGGTCTTCCTCAAGGCTTGGCAGAACATTCACAGCTTTAAAACCAAAAAAGGAGCTAAGTTCTCTAGTTGGCTATACCGCATCGCTAAAAACGCCGTTATCGATCACTACCGTACATCCAAAGATCATACTGATATTGAAGATGTAAAATACAGTCAAAAATTTGCTTCTTCGACAAAAATAGAACAAAAACTTCAAAACTCTAAAAAATTCAAAGAAGTAAAAGAAGCTTTAAAAAACCTAACCGAGGATGAACAGGAAGTTATTATAATGAAGTTTATAGAAGAGCTTTCCAACAAAGAAATCGGTAAAGCACTTGATAAAACCCAGGGTGCTGTAAGGGTTACCCAACACCGAGCCTTAAAAAAATTAAAAAACTTTTTTCAAGAAAATGAAAAATAAAGACAAAATAATTGAAAAAATAAAAATTCTCAAACAGGTTGAACCTGATGAAGCTTTTGTTAGAGGAACAAAAAGTTTGGTTCTCAATACCAAACCACACACTCGCTTTATCCCTACCTGGGCTGCAAGCCTTGCTCTCGCCTCTGTTTTTATTCTAGTCATAGCCTCCGGAGTTATTCTTTCCAATCATCAACCTTCTCTCTCCTCTTCTCTGAACCAAAACTCCCTTACTCAAGAGTTCAATGGAATGGATCTTAATATGGAAATAGAAGAAGTTACATACTCTCAAGATGTTCACGAAACAATAGCTTCCGCCCTCAACGAAATACAAGGATCAAAAACAAACCACATGAACCCTTCTATCATAGAATCAGAAAATAAATATATTAATCAACTTGAATCCACCAAGAACGAAGAAGAGATAGACGAACTCTTAAACAAGGTAATCAACTAACATGAAAGACTTTCTCAAAAAATCAATAACCACCCTTGTTATCCTTACCTTCTTCATAGGTGGAGTTTCTTTTGCTCAAGAATCAGACACAGAAACCAAACTTCAAGAAACAAAAGAGACTGTTAACGAATTAGTAGAAGCCAAAGATGAGAACTCACCTTTTGATATTTCTCTTAGAATAAAGACTTTTAAAAAAGTAATTGAGCTTTCAATAAGTGAAACCAAAGATTTAAAAATAAACCTTATCGCCTTAGAAGATATAGATAAAGACCTTATCTCCTGGCGTGAGAAAACAGTTAAAGAGCTAAACAAAATAATCAAACACTACGAAGACAAACTTCAAGAAATAAATGAACAAGAAAGTGACCTAAGCTTAGAAGAAATTCAAACAATCGCCTCTGAGTTCAAATCATGGCGTGAAGAAAATTACATTCCTGTTCAAAATAAAATTCAAAACTTACTTCTCATCAATAAAGAAAGTAAGGCTCTAAAAATTGCTAAAAAACGTTTAGAAAAAATAAACAACGATCTTCAAATCCTCCAAAGAGCAAAGATTGGAGATACTGAAAAACTTCGTAAAATGTTTAAAAACGCTGAAGAACTTATAAACAACGCTGAAGAAACAAATCAAAAAGCTTCAGAAATGATAATCGAACAGTACTCTATTCCTGAACCTGAAGCTACCTCTACCCCAGTTAAAACTTCCACCTCTACAGAAAACTCCACCACCACAATTAAAAACGCAACTAGTACAGAAAAGAACACTACCTCTACCCCAGAAATTACAACCTCAACAACACAAAGCGCAACTAGTACTGAACCTGAAGCTACCTCTACTGCGAATATAATGAGTGTAGACACAACAACTTCTACAGCAACATCAACCAAAGAAACTGCTGGATTAAACGATTCTTCTAAACAGTCAATAAGGGATTTGATAGGCTCATCTTGGGGTAATATCAAGTCTGCCTATCAAATCTTTATTGAAATGAGTGGTTTTGTGAGGAAATCACTCGAATAAAAAATCAAGGTCGAAAGAAAAGCCCCATCCCGAGGATTCTCGGGATGGGGCTTTTTATTTAAGATAAATCCTATTTTACAGCTTCCTTCAAGTTCTTACCTGCAGAAAACTTAGGAACGGTAGTAGCTGGAATCTCCATCTTTTCACCTGTCTGAGGATTAACCCCCATTCGAGCTGCTCTTTTAGAAACTCGAAAAGTTCCAAATCCAGTAATACCTACTTCTTCTCCTTTAGCTAAAGTTTCAGTAATAAGATCAAAAACAGCATTTACCGTCTCTTTAGCTTTCTTTTTTGTATCTAGATCAGCGGCTTCATATATTGCTTCAACAAAGTCTCCTTTTTTCATAATTTTATTTTAAATCATTTCTTTCAAGTTGGTTCCAAAACCAACAATCCGACCTTTATCCTACTTTATACCTTAATTATAACACATATAATCGCCTCTATTACAAGGATAAGAGCTATCTAGCATACTCTACAGCCTTCACCTCCCTTATTACCGTAACCTTAATTTCTCCTGGATACTGAATGTCAGATTGTAACTTATTAGCAATTTTTTTAGCTAGCTGAATAGAAGCAAAATCATCTACCTTCTCCGGCCTAACAAAAACCCTTACCTCTCTGCCAGCTGACACTGCATATACCTTAGTTACACCATCAAACTCTCTTACTACCTTCTCTATCTCTTCCAAGCGCTTCAGATATTTATCCAACGTATCTCTTCTTGCTCCTGGTCTTGAAGCTGAGATAGCATCAGCCGCCGCTACAATATATGACTCTGGTGTAGAGAACGGATACTCTTCATGGTGAGCCTCCATGGCTTGAATCACCTTGTCATCCATTCCGTACTTCTTCAAAAGTTTCCGACCAATCTCAACATGAGTTCCTTCTACATCATGATCAACCGCCTTCCCGATATCATGAACTAAAGCAGCCTTTTTCACTGTATCTGTTTTTAGTCCCAACTCTCCAGCGATGGTTTCTGATATATGAGCCATCTCTACTGAATGCTCTAAAACATTCTGACCGTAGCTTGTTCGATACTTCAGTTTTCCTAGTAAATAAAGTATTTCTTTAGGAAGATCTAATATTCCTACATCATATGCCGCTTCTTCTCCAGCCTTTTTAATATGCTCATCAAGCTCTTCTCTAGCCTCTTCTACCTTCTCTTCAATCTTAGCCGGTTGTATTCTCCCGTCCTCCAAAAGCTTCTCTAAAGCAATCTTAGCCAGCTCTCTTCTCAAAGGATTGAAGGAGGAAAGGATAATACTCTCTGGAGCTTCATCAACGATTAACTCTACTCCGGTTAATCTTTCAAAGGTTCTAATATTCCTTCCTTCTCGTCCAATAACCTTTCCTTTCATGTCTTCTTCAGGTAAAGCTACTACACTTGTAGTTACATCCCCTACATAATCACGGGCATAGCTTTGAATAGCGGAGGTAACAATCTCTCTACTCTTCTTCTCTACTTCCTCCTTCTTTTCTTTCTCAAGATCCATTATTTTTTTAGCAATTGCTTCCTTGTTCTCTTCTTCTATCTCGTCAAACAATCTCTCCTTTGCTTTTTCCTTGCTCAAACCAGCTACTTCCTCTAACTCTAAGACGGCCTTTTCTTTTAACTCTTCTATCTCCTCCTTTTTTCTATCTACATCTTCTAATCTTTGTTCATAATGTTCTTTTTCTTTTTCCGCCTCTTCTCTTTCTTCTTCTAATTTATCCTCTTTTTTGAGTAGTCTTTCTTCCTGCTTCCTTAAGTCTTTCTTTCTTTCTTTTTCTTCCTCTTGTGCATCAGAAACTATGGCCGAGGCTTTCTCCTTGGCTTCTAAAACTATATCCTTTGCTTCCGACTTAGCAGAATCTAAATCCTTTTTTATTTTCTCCTCTATTGTATTCTGCTGGAGAACACTGTGCCAACGTCGTATAAAATACCCTATTATCACCCCAGCGGCGAGCACCGCCAAAGCGCTCAAGGGGTCTAATCCTAATATCATAATTTAGTTGTGTTAAGTTAGTATTTTTAATCGACATTTTATTCATTAAATAAAATGAATTGCTTTCTATAATAGAATTTTATCTGACTTTATTCCCGCTGTCAAAAAAGATAGAATAATAATATAAACCTAACCCAAACCAAATTTAATGAAAAAAACTACCATACTATGTATTCTTGACGGCTGGGGCATCGGAGAAAAAAACGACTCTAACCCCATCTATACTGCTAACCCTAAAAACTACCACTACCTTAAAAAAAATTACAAAGGCGGTTCTCTCAAATCATCCGGCTTTGCCGTTGGTCTTCCCTGGGGTGAACCCGGGAACTCTGAGGTCGGCCACCTCACCTTAGGTTCTGGAAGAGTTCTCTACCAACATTATCTAAAAATAAATGACGCTATTGACTCCGGTGATTTTTTCAAAAACAAAGCTCTCAAAAAAGCGTATGATCACGTGAATAACAATAACTCCGCTCTTCACCTAATAGGTTTACTAACAGAAGGAGCAGTTCACGCTCATCTTGATCACCTCAAAGCCTTGATCAAAATGGCTCATAAAAATGATATTCCCCACCTCTACCTCCATCTCTTCACCGACGGTCGGGACTCTGCCCCCCACTCCGCCGGAAAACTCCTTAAGGAGCTCAAAGAAACCATAGACCGGGAAGGAAAGGGGGGGATAGCCTCCATAGCCGGCCGATACTACGGCATGGACCGGGATACTAACTGGAATCTAGTAGAAAAAACATACCAGATGCTCATGGGAAAAGCTCCCAAAAAGAAAATAGAAGACGCTCTCCAAGAAGCGTATGATAAGGATCTGACTGACGAATACGTAAAACCCTTTATCGTCAAAAAGCGCCCTATCCAAAACAACGACGCTGTTATCTTCTTCAACTTTCGAGAAGATAGATCAAGAGAGCTTGCTAGCTCCTTTATAAAACCAGACTTTAACAAGTTCAAAACAAAAGATCTCCAGAACGTATACGTCGCCACCATGACCAGCTATGATAAAGATCTTCAAAATCCTGTTGCTTTTACCTCCCCCAAACCAAAAAATGTTCTGGGTGAGGTTCTAGCTAACAATAATAAAATGCAGCTTCGTATCTCGGAAACCCAAAAATACGCCCATGTAACTTATTTCTTCAACGGCTTAGAAGAAGAACCTTTTGAAAATGAATACCGCATCCTTATTCCTTCAGAAAAGATAGAACACTATAACAAAAGACCCCGTATGAGAGCTGAGGAAATAACTAACCGTGTTACCGTATCCCTTCAAAACAATGAGTTTGACTTCATCCTCATGAACTACCCTAACCCTGACATCATCGGTCACACCGGCGATTACCAAGCTGTTACCGAAGCAATAAAGTTTATTGACAACAAACTCAAAAAACTTGCCCAGACCGCCCTCTCAAATAATCATACTCTCATTATCACCTCTGACCACGGCAACGCAGAATGCCTTATCGACCCCCAAACAGGCGAAAAAAGAACCGAGCATGAAGCTAATCCCGTTCCGTTCATAATAGTGGATAAAGAATATAAAAAAGAATCTCCTTCTTCAGGAGATCTTCAAAGAATAGGGATGCTTCCTGATGTTGCCCCTACTATTCTCGACTTAATGAATATTCAAAAACCAAAAGAAATGACCGGTAACTCCGTACTTGATTCTCTTTAATTTAAAATTTCATCATGCTTTTCTCCTTTCTTAGAAAGCTTTGACTCCTTACCTTTAGGTACCATAACTTGAGGGGTTAAAATTATTTTCCCCTTCTCTTCATCTATTCTTAAATAATCCCCTG
>DATGCT010000026.1:0-2503 GCA_035311565.1 Minisyncoccota bacterium
AGCTTGTTGACGATATTGATAATGCTCCTGAGGAGAAAGATCGTGGTATTACCATCGCTCTTCATCACTCAGAGTATGAAACCGCAAATCGTCACTATGCTCATATTGATGCTCCAGGTCACGCAGATTACATTAAAAACATGATTACTGGTGCTGCCCAGATGGATGGCGCTGTGTTAGTAGTCTCTGCTCCTGATGGTCCTATGCCTCAGACAAGAGAGCACATTTTGCTTGCTAAGCAGGTAGAGGTTCCAGCTATCGTAGTCTTTATGAACAAGACTGATCAGGTGGATGACCCTGAGCTGTTAGAGTTAGTAGAGTCTGAGATTAGAGAACTTCTTAAGAAGTATGATTTCCCAGGTGATGATGTTCCTATCATCAAGGGATCTGCTCTTGAAGCTTTGGATGCAGATTCTGAAGACGACGAAAGTATAAAACCTATCTACGAATTGATTGATACAATGGATGATTATATTCCAGAACCTGAAAGAGCTGTGGATCAGTCGTTCCTTATGCCTATCGAAGATATCTTCACTATTGAAGGTCGTGGAGTTGTAAGTACTGGTAGAATTGAGAGAGGAAAGATTCAAGAAGGGGATGATGTAGAAATTGTTGGAATGGGTGGAGAAGTTACTGAAACCGTAGTTACAGGAATTGAGATGTTTCAGAAAACATTAGATGAAGGTCAGGCTGGTGATAACGTTGGTCTTCTTCTGCGTGGTATTAAGAAGGAAGATATTGAGCGAGGGCAGGTGATTGCCAAGCCAGGTTCAATTACTCCTCATACTGAGTTTGAGGCTGAAATTTATGTCTTAAGCAAAGAAGAGGGTGGTCGTCACACACCTTTCTTCTCTGGGTATAAGCCACAGTTTTATATCAGAACTACTGATGTAACAGGAGAGGTAACTCTTCCTGAAGATACTGAGATGGTTATGCCTGGCGATACTGTGAACGGTAAGGTTAAGCTGATTGTACCTGTTGCTCTTGAAGAGCAGCAAAGGTTTGCTATCCGAGAAGGTGGTAAGACTGTTGGTGCAGGAGTTGTAACTAAAATCGAAAAATAAATTTTTACCCCAATCCCCGAGCCCGTAAGGGTTCGGGTGATTAGGTTGGGGATAAATAAAATTAGGTATGGCAAAAACAAAACAAAAAGAAAAACTTAGAATAAAGGTAAGAAGTTATGATGCTAAACTGATTGACAAATCAGTAAAGCAAATAATTGATGCTGTGAAGCATCAAGGGGGAGAGGTGGTAGGTCCTGTACCTTTGCCAACGGAGGTGAAGGATTATACAGTTAACCGATCTACTTTTGTTCATAATAAATCAAAGGATCAATTTGAGATGAAGATTCATAAACGTCTTATTGATGTTTTAGATCCTGAAGAAAAAACAATTGAGGCTTTGAGCAACTTAAACTTACCTTCCGGTATTGATATAGAAATAAAGTCAGCCTAATTGATATTTTTCTTAAGAAGAGAAAACCGACCTCAAGGGTCGGTTTTTGTTTTTTATTAGAAGAAAGTTTTTTATGTTAGAATTGTAATATGGAAAAAGAAAAGAAAATTTTATTAACTGCCGGTGGAACCGGTGGTCATATTGTTCCTTTGTTGGCTGTTGCTGATCAGTTATTGAAGGTTGGTCAAGGGGATCTTTCTTTGGAGTTTATTGGTCCTGATAATAATTTTGTTAGTGAGTTTAAAAAGAGAGGAATTAGAGTGAACAAGATAGCTTCAGCTAAGATTAGAAGATATTTCTCGGTTAAGAATTTAATTGATATACCTAAGTTTATATGGAGTATTTTTCAAGCCTTGGTAAAAATGTACTTTATTATGCCTGATGTAGTTTTTTCAAAAGGGGGTCCTGGTTCTTTCCCGGTTGTGTTAGCGGCTAAGTTTTATTTTATCCCGGTTGTTATTCATGAATCAGATGCAGTTCCAAGTTTGAATTCAAGATTATCATCAAAATTTGCTGATAGGATAGCAGTTTCTTTTAGGAAGACAATGAATTATTTTCCAAAAGAAAAAGTTTTTCTTTCGGGAAAGCCGTTGAATGATACCTTTTTAGATCATTGGTTGACTCAAGAGCAAGCGAAGGAATACTTTGATTTTGATCCTGAGGAGCCTTTAATTTTTGTGATGGGGGGTTCTCAAGGGGCTCAGAGAATAAATGATGTAGTTATTGATAATTTGGAGAGAGTTCTCGGTGATTTTCAGGTATATCATCAGGTAGGGGAGAGTAACGTGGAATCAGTTCAAGGAGACGTAGAACCTATTTTAAAGAGGTTGCCTGTGTCTTTAAGAAAAAAATATCAGTTTGTTAGTTTTTTAGAGGAAGATGATTATAAATTTGCTTTTAATGCAGCGGATATTGTTGTTTCTCGGGCTGGGAGTGCTATTTTTGATATTGCTGTTTTTGGAAAGCCGTCAGTTTTAATTCCCCTTGAGGAGTCAGCTAATGACCATCAGAAAATTAATGCTTATGAATATGCAGGGAACGGGGGAGC
>DATGCT010000027.1:0-3427 GCA_035311565.1 Minisyncoccota bacterium
GGTGGTGATAATAACAAGCTTAGAATATTATTCAGTAAACCCCGTTAAAGATTGGTTAGATAAAAACCTCCCCTTTAATGGTAAAAGTTGGACAGAAAAATTTTGGATAGAAAACATTAAGAAGCCTATCGAAGAAAGAAAAGATAAATTACTTATTTTTTTGTTAAACCATAGAATTGGTTTATCTGTCTTGTTAGTATTATTACCCCTGATCCCTTTAGTAGATATTGCGGCGATTGTAGCAATTCGAAGAACAAAGGTTAAGTTTGGGTTGTTAACTTTAATATTAGCTACTTTAGGAAAAGTAGCTATTACAATCTTTTTAATTTATTAAACAGCTGTAGATTTAAAAATCTTCAGCTGTTTTTTCTATTTTAAGCTTGTCCCCTACTTGGATTTTATATTTATTTATTGTCCCGGACGGCATCTCAAATATATTATTATATTTTGGGTTCCAGAAAAAAACTTGGTTTGGTCTCATGTTTTTTATTTTTTTAACCACCATATTTTTATCAGCAACAATACAGTCTATTTTAAACTTCATACCAAAGGTATGAATTCCCCACCTTGTTTTGAGATAAACAGGTTTAGGGGTTTTTTCATGTAAGAGCCCTTTAGATTTTTCCGAAAGTGTTTTCAGAAAAATAAGGTTGTCAGTGATAGTTCTGTTTTTAGTCTTATTTAATAATCTCATATTTAAATAATAACACTAATAAAAAAATAATCCCGCGTTAACGGGATTATTTTAATTGTATTAAGAATTTGTGTTAAACTCTCTCTACATTTACAGCGTTTTCACCTTTGTCAGATTCTTCTACTTCAAAAGTTACTTCGTCTCCTTCTCTTATTTCATCGAAGTTGACGTCAACTAGATCATTAGAGTGAAAGAAAATATCTTTTTCTTTACCTTCAACTCCAATAAATCCGTATCCTCTGTCGGTGATTTTTTTGATTACACCTTTCATATTATGAATTTTATTTTATGTTTGTTTTGTAGAACTCGACCACTCCTCTACTTGTTATTTCCAAAAGCTATATTAAATAATATACTTAATATTTGTTATGTCAAGCTAATAAAAATTAATTTATCAGATTAAAAGCATCTTTAATTATTTCCTGGTGATCAAAACCAATATTATTTGGTAAATTATTTTGAGAGAACCATTTTAATTCTCGGCCCTCACTGCTGCCTTTTAACTTGCCTTCAAAGTTCTGAGATAGAAAAGCAATAGAAACTGTTCTTTCACGAGGATCTCTATCTATTTCTGAGTATACATTTATCAGTTGATAATCATTTAGATTAAGGTGTGTCTCTTCTCTCACTTCTCTTTGAAGAGCTTCTTCAATTGTTTCTTCTTTTTCAAGGTGACCTCCCGGCAAGACCCAGTTTCCCTCAAAGGGTTTAATAGTTCTTTTAATAAGAAGAACTTGGTTGTTTTTTATAAGTACGCAGTCCGCGCTTATACAGAAATGCTTATAATTCTGACTCACTTTTATAGGGAAACATTGATATCAGCTTTTTCTTTTAGTTGAGAAGCAATATTTAAAATAAAGTTATTTAACTTCTGCTGAGAAAGCTGACTTTTAATTTGTTCTTTTACTTCTTCATAAGGAGGGACGCCTTCCTGCTGAGAAGACAACTGATCGTAGTAAGTACTGGCTTCTTCTTCGGTAACAGAGAAATCATTTTCTTGTCGTTGTTTGTCAGCAAATTTTTGAACAAGAAGTTGTTTTTCAATGTCATCTTTTATATATTTTTCGGTAACTCCAAGTTGTTCCAAACTCTTATTAAAGACTTCTTGACCACCTGCCTGAGTAATTATAGATTGATATTGTTCATCTACCTCTTCTTGAGTAGTTTCAAAACCTTCATTTTTAGCTTCTTGAACTAATAGTTCGTTAATTACCATCTGATCAACTATCTGTTGCTCAGTGATCTGAGAAGCTTGGGAAGAACTTAACTGTTGTTTGGTAAGATCAAACTCTTTCTGAGTGATTTTTTCTCCATTTACAGTAGCAACAGTGTTACCTCCGTTAAAGATGTCTCCTTTTATTACTAAGAAGGAAACTAAACCAGCGACGATTAGAATGACTATAGGTATGACTATTTGTTTTTTGTTTTTCATGATGTTTATATTTTAAACTATTAGATGACTAATCCCAAATTATTCAAATATATTAATTAAATATTCATCTATTTTTCTTTGCTCCATGTCGTAAAATTCTTTGTCATGAGTATGAAGATATCGAGCAAGATCACGACCTACAAAACGCCAGTGCCATGGTTCGTAATAGTAGTACTCATTCCCTTCTGGGTAAGACATGGTAAAGCCGTATTTATAAGCGTTGTTTTTAAGCCACTGAGCGGCTTCTGTGTTACCAAAACCTTCTAGAGTACCGTTTATCCCGGTGGTAATAAGATCTACCGTAGTACCTAACTGATGCTCTGAGTATCCCTGCTCTGCTGAGAATTTATTAGCTGTATCTTCACCGTAGGTAACAACGTAGTTAGATTTTAGGTTGGACTGAATACCAAATGATCGATAAGCAGAACGAACATATATCTCTATCCCATCATCTTTTGCGTCTTCCAACATATCGTGAAGGAAGGGTTTTACTTTGGAGTGAATTTGTTCCGGGTCATTTTCGTAATAGAGGTACTTTGGTTCAATCATAGAAAGGCTGGAAGGAACATAATGCTCGTTTAAGAAAAAAGTCTTAGAATATTTCTTTAGTATTTCAGGATCAATCTCGTTTAGTTTTTCAAGATCACCTACGGTACTGGCAATCTGATTAATCTGTTTTTGAAACTCTTCGTTTTTACTCTTTTCATCCTTTAGAGATTGAGCCAGCATATCCCGGTTGCTTTCTACTCTTTCTAGGTTTTGGGTGAGTTCTTCGTTTTCTTTATTTGATTGAAATAGCTCTTCTTCAGTTTGATTAAGCTTGCTGGTTGTTCTTTGAATTTCCTGGTTTAGAGAGTATATTTGATAACCCCCAAAACCAATAGCAGCTGCGATTACAATAACCGCCACTATTAGATAAAGGTTGTTAGGGATAATCTTTTTTATTTTGTTTTGATGTTTTTCTTTCACTATGGTGATTTTACATTTAAATGAGAAAAATCTCAAATATAAGGGCCCCTTCTCTGTTTGACAGGACACGGTTATTTAGGTTATAATATAGCTGGTAATTTGAAAAAAATAAATAGGAGATTGTTATGAAAAAAATAACAAGAAATGCTTTGATTGCGGTGATGGTAATGTTCTTGACGCTTCTTATAGGTTATAGCATTCATCTCGTCACTACTCCACCTTCTTACAAGCTTAAGAAGGCAGCCATCGGAAAGGTGGTTGTTTCCCCGGATAAGACATATGGGGATAATCAAAAGGGAATAAGAGTTTCTGTTTATAAAGAAAAACTTATT
>DATGCT010000028.1:0-2906 GCA_035311565.1 Minisyncoccota bacterium
AAAATAAATAAATATATTAATTAAAAAAATATGTCTAAAATATTAGGTATAGATTTAGGTACAACTAACTCAGCTATGGCAGTCACAAAAGGTGGTGACGCTGAAGTTCTTGAAAATAAAGAAGGTAGTCGCACCACTCCTTCTGTCGTAGCCTTAAATAAGTCTGGAGAAAGGCTCGTAGGAACTCTTGCTAAAAGACAAGCAGTTTCTAACCCAGATAACACTATTTATGCTGTAAAGCGTTTAATTGGTAGAAAATTTAAAGAAGATGAAATTCAAGAAGATAAAAAAACACTTTCCTACGATATTAGAAAATCAGACCAAGGAGGAGTAGAGATAAAAATGGGTGATCGTTGGTATAAACCTGAAGAGATTTCAGCAAGGATTCTTCAGAAAATGAAAAGAGATGCTGAATCAAAGTTAGGTGAAGAGATAAAGGAAGCTGTTATTACAGTCCCTGCTTATTTTGATGATAGCCAAAGACAAGCTACAAAACAGGCTGGTCAAATAGCTGGTTTTAAAGTACGAAGAATATTAAATGAACCAACTGCTGCCGCTTTAGCTTATGGACTAAACAAAAAGAATGATGAACAAATAGTTGTGTTTGACTTTGGTGGTGGAACATTTGATATCTCTATTCTTGAAGTTGGGGATGACACAGTAGAGGTTAAAGCTACTGGAGGTGATCCACATCTTGGTGGTGAAGACTTTGATCGTAGAATTCTTGACTACCTAATCTCTGAATACAAAAAAGAAGAGGGAATCGATCTTTCCAAAGATAGATTAGCTGTTCAAAGATTAAAAGAGGCTGCCGAGAAAGCTAAACATGAGCTTTCAACCGCTAAAGAAACTGAGATCAATCTTCCTTATGTTACTTCTGGTGATGATGGCCCAAAACATTTTGTCATGAAATTAACTCGAGCTAAATTGGAAGACTTGGTAGAAGACTTAATAGAAAAATCCTTAGACTTAGTAAAGAAAACAGTAACCAGTGATTCCCCAAAAGGAGCTGGTTTAAAAATGTCTGATATTGATGAAGTTATCCTAGTGGGTGGACAAACCAGAATGCCCGCTATTCAAAAAGCTGTAAAAAGTCTTTTTGACAAAGAGCCTCACAAAGGAATTAATCCTGATGAGGTAGTTGCTACAGGAGCTGCTATTCAAGCTGGAATAATGCAAGGGGATGTAAAAGATGTTCTTCTCTTGGACGTAACCCCACTTTCTCTTTCCATTGAAACTATGGGGGGTGTTGCTACAACCATGATTCCGAAGAACACTACTATTCCCACCGAAAAAAAACAAACTTTCTCTACCGCCGCCGATAATCAATCCTCGGTTGAGGTCCATGTTTTACAGGGAGAAAGACCGATGGCCGCTGATAATAAAACTCTCGCTAAATTTATCTTAGATGGAATACCTCCCGCTCCTCGAGGAGTACCTCAAATTGAAGTTACCTTTGATATAGACGCTGATGGTATACTTAATGTTTCTGCAAAAGATAAAGGTACTGGGAAGGAGCAATCCGTTAGAGTAGAAGCCTCTACTAGTCTTTCTGAAGAAGAAGTTGAGGAACTTAAGAAAGAAGCGGAGGAGCATGCAGAAGAAGATAAGAAGAAGCAAAAACTTATTGAAGCAAGAAATAAAGCAGAATCATTGGTTTATACCGCTGAAAAAAGCTTGAGAGAAGTAGGAGATAAGATCGATGATGATATGAAGGAAAGTATTCAAGATAAGATAGAAGAAATTGAGAAAGTAAAAGAAAAAGATGATATAGAAGAAATAAAATCAAAGACCGAGGAGTTATCTGAAGCCTTGCAAAACATTGGTCAATCTGTCTATGGTGCTTCTCAAGGATCAGGCCAGGTTAACGCTTCTGGAGATGTAAATCAGCCAAACACTAAGGGCGAGGTAGTTGACGAACAAGAGAATGAGAGTGACAATAGTAATAAGAAGAATAATACATCAGATGATGAAGACAAAGATAATTAAAATATTATCCCTAAGTGTTTTTACTGTATTTGCTTCGTTACTTACTTTCTATTTTTTAAACCAAGCATTAATTACAGGAACTATTTCCGGCCTCTGGCCGGCAATAGTTTCTTTCTTGGTTTTTGTTTCTTTAATAACCTTAGAGGTTCTTTTTATTGCTGATTTTAAAGTTTTGATGTTACTGACCTTTGTGGAAACTATGGTGCCGATCTTCGTTTTTCAGTTTGATAATTTTCAGTTTCTTTTCTGGATATTCATATTATTTTTCTTATTTGTATACTGGGGAGAAGAGAAGGGGTTAATTGTTTTAAAAAATAGCGTTGAGATAAAGTTTGTTCAAATTGCTAAGGAAATTATTCCCAAAATAGTAACCGGGTTACTTATTTTCTTAGTATTTCTTCTTTATTTCCACTATGTTTCTATGGGCCACTTTGATAAAAACGTTGCTAAACGAACCTTTGATAAAGTTTTAAACTCTTTTAATCCAGCCTTAAAGATATGGGTTCCGGATGCTTCCTTTGATATGACAGTTAATGAACTATTAAATAAATTAGCTCTTACCGAACTTGAAAGATCAAAGATTGATCTGCTTAAACAAAATATAAATCTTGCTGAACTTTCAGATCAAGAAAAGCAAGCTCTAATAGCGGATACAGTTAAGAGTTTTAAAGAAAAATTTGAGAATAATCTTGGTGAGATAAAAGAAAACCAAACAGTTCGTTCTAAATTATTTGGAGTTTTGAATGACAAGATCTCAAATCTCCCAGCTGTTGCAAAAAAGATTTCTGGAGGAGGTTTTCTGTTAATCATATTTTTCATATTAAAAAGTTTAGCATTATTACTGTATCCTTTAATAGAATTTATTGCCTTCATACTATATAAATCACTTCTTGCACTTAATTTTGCAAACGTTGATT
>DATGCT010000029.1:0-2658 GCA_035311565.1 Minisyncoccota bacterium
AGTTTTCTTCGTCTGAGATGGAGAGGTTAGTAGAAGATTTAAGTGATCATGTAGAGAATAAAGATTTAATGTTCTATGCTAGAGATAAGAGGTTGGCGAATTTGTTTAGAAAGTATAAGGTGGCAGGAAAAGTATATGAACTGCCGGATGGTTTTTGGGGGAGTTACCTTGGGGTGGTGAATAGTAATCTAGCTGGAGGAAAATCCGATGCTTTTGTGGAGCAGGATATAAATCTTTGGTTGAATGTAAATTCAGAAGGTGGTGTGTTAGGAGATCTTAGTGTGGTTCGGGAGCATAACGGAGAAAATGAAGAAGAGGGTTGGTACAGGGCAACTAACAAGGATTATTTAAAGGTATATACTAACCAAGGTTCTGAGTTAATATTTGCTGATGGGAATACGGTTCGGGAGGAGATAAGGAGAGATTATACCTCTGATTATATAAAGCTACCTGTCTTAGGCTATGAAGGAGATAAGATATATAACGAGAGTCAGAATATATGGGTTACTCAAGAGTTTGGAAAACAGGCTTTTGGAAGTTGGTTGTTAACAGAAGCAGGGGAAAGATCTAATTTAGAGTTGAGGTATAAGAATCCTGCTCCGGATAAGTTTAAGTTAAAAGAAGGGAGGAAGTTTGAGTTTGTTTTTGATAAGCAGTCCGGGTCAGATACTGGTTTGAATATAAAGGTTAGTGCTCCTTTAGGATATGTCTGGCAAGAATCAGACTCTTCTATATATAAGTACGAGAGTAACGATGTTTCTAAAAGAGTGAGTTTTGAACTTACTTTGGAAAATCAGTTTGAAGGAGAGGTTATTAGGGAGTAGCTTTGAGATTTAAAAAAAGCCCATACAGAGTAGAAATGTATGGGCTTTGGGCGAGGGGTTGGGGGAATATGTATTTTATAAAAAAATTATTTAAGCATTTTCCCTCCTTTCGTTATTTAATTTACTATTTATATTATATACATATATATTTACTTTGTCAATGTGTAAGTTTGTTTATTAAGTTGAGGTTAGATAGTATAAAGATAGATTATGGAACAGAATAAAATTAGAAATTTTTGTATAATTGCTCATATAGATCATGGTAAATCAACCTTGGCAGATAGGTTTTTAGAGGTTACAGACACTATTGAGGCCAGAGATATGAAAGAGCAGTATCTGGATAGTTTGGAGTTAGAAAGAGAAAGGGGGATAACTATCAAGATGGCTCCGGTTCGGATGAAGCATGAAGTAGAAGGAGTAGAATATGTTTTGAATTTAATAGATACTCCAGGACACTCTGATTTTTCATATGAAGTTTCCCGAGCTTTAGAAGCTGTAGAAGGAGGGATATTGTTAGTGGACGGGAAACAGGGAATTCAGGCTCAGACTTTGTCTAATTTTAGGAATGCTAAGAAAGCAGGGTTGGATTTAGTAGGGGCTATAAATAAGATTGATTTATTTAATAATAAAAGTGAGTTAGATGAGTTGGTGATAGAGATGGCGGATCTGTTAGAGGTAGATCCAGGAGAGATAAAGCTTGTTTCAGCAAAAACTGGAGAAGGGGTAGAAGAGTTATTAGATACAGTGGTTTCAAAGTTCCGGTCTCCTGAGGAAAGTAAGAGTAGGTATCCCCGAGCTTTAGTTTTTGATTCTTTTTATGACAATCATAAAGGGGTAGTTGTTAGTGCTAGAGTTTTTGACGGCAGTTTTGAAGAAAAAGAAAATGTTAGATTTTTAGCTAAAGAAGAAAACTTTCAGATTAAAGAGTTAGGGTGCTTTAATCCAAAAATGAAAAAGCAGAAGAGGCTGGAAACAGGCCAGGTAGGGTATATCGCTACAGGAGTAAAGGACCCAGAAAAAATTAGAATTGGAGACACTATTTCAGATAACAAGAAGGCGGAAGTTTTACCGGGATATCAAGAACCAAAATCTACCGTATTTGTTTCTTTTTATCCTGAAGAAAGTGGGACGTATTCTGATCTTGCTCAGGCTTTGGAGAGATTAAGGTTAAATGATTCAGCGTTGATGGTGAGTGGGGATAGAAATGAAGTTTTAGGTCGGGGGTTTAAGGTTGGATTCTTGGGGAAGCTTCATTATGAGATAACCTCGGGGAGGTTGAGACAGGAGTTCGGGATAAAGACAGTTCATACATTTCCTTCTGTAAAGTATAAGGTAATGGTTGGTGGTAAGTGGCAGGAGGTTACCCAACCAGAAGATGCTCCGGATCATTTTGATAAAATTTTAGAACCTGTTATTGAGATTAAAATATTATTACCTTCCCAGTTTTTAAATAACTTAGTGTCTGTTCAACATCAGTTTAGGATGAAGGATATTAAAAATAGAAGCAGGGGAGAAAATGTTTTAGTAGAGGCTACAATGCCTTTGGCAGAGTTAGTAGCGGATTTTGATGATGTTTTAAAGTCAATAACGGAAGGCTTTGGTTCCTTCAGTTATGAACGGGCAGGTTATGAAGAGGCGGATGTAGTGAAAGTTGACTTTCTTGTTTCTCATGAGAAGGTGCCTGGGATGAGCAGGTTTTTCCCTAAAGACGTTGCAGAGAGTGAGGGAAGAAAGATTGTAAAAAGATTGAAGAAGCATTTACCGAGACAGCAGTATTCTCAACCGGTTCAGGCAGCTATCGGGAGCAACATTATTGCTCGAGAAGATATCCCAG
>DATGCT010000030.1:0-7282 GCA_035311565.1 Minisyncoccota bacterium
TTGTTAATCAAAAGACCGATACCTTTGGGACCGTATATTTTATGAGCAGAAAGAGTCATAGCATCAAACTCAAAATCAGAAGAGCAATACTGAAAAGCCTGAACAGCGTCTGTATGGAATACTGGGAAGGTTGTTTCTGAGTCTCGGAAGTTTTTAACGATCTCTGCTATTTTTTGAACAGGCTGGATAGTGCCGATCTCGTTGTTGGCATACATAACAGAGACAAGGACTGTCCGGCTATTAAGTTCTTCTTTTAGTTTGTGAGGATCAACAAAACCATCCTTATCAACCTTCAAGTACTTAACCTCTACCCCTTCTTTTTCTAAATCCTGGGCGGTATTTAAAACAGAGGGGTGTTCGATAGAGGAGATGATTAGCTTGGGCTTTTTAACTCCTTCTGATACAGCTTTTTTAACGGTACCCCGTAAGATAAGGTTGTTTGCTTCGGTGGCGGAGCCGGTGAAAATAACCTCGTGAAAATCTACGTTTAAAATATCAGCTATCTTCTGGCGAGCATCATCAACGGCGGTAATGGCATCTTGACCCGGCTTATGCAATGAACCCGGGTTCCCGAACTTATCTTCTAAGTAAGGCAAAAACGCCTCTTCCACGCGAGTGTCCAGAGGCGTTGTTGCAGCGTAATCTAGGTAAATATAATCTTTATACTTCATCTTCTTGAAATTTTTCTCTTCTCTTTTTCTTATCTAACAGATTGAAAAGATCAATCTTTCTTAAGATAAAGAGAATTAAGGTTATCCCGGCAGCGGCTATAACGGCTGTTTTGATAAGACCAACGCCGACTAAAATACCTACCGCAGCAGCAAACCAGATTGAGGCAGCGGTAGTTACTCCGCTGACATGGTGGTCTTTCTTAAGGATTACACCGGCACCCAAGAAACCAACCCCGGTAACGATAGAAGCTATCACCGAGAAACCACGACTGGTCTCAATAATCTTCATTAAGTGTTCAATATTAGTGGAGGAATAAGCTCCGATATAAGGGAGCATAAGACCGATCATAGTAAAGATAGTGGAACCACTAACCACTAAAATATCGGTTCTTATGCCAGCTTCCTTACCTACTAATTCTCTTTCTAAACCAATTAAAGCTCCCATAGCTACAGCGATCAAAATTCTTGTGACTATTGTTTGAATGGTTAACATATTATTTTTATTTATTTTTTTATATTATACCTTTTTAAAATGATATAAAAAAGGATTCTATTTATAATCAGGAGTTTCTTCTTTCTCTCCTTTTTTATAATTCATGTACCGAGCAAGGGCAAATAATGTGCTGGAGAGACGGTTCATGAACTGTAGAGAGTTTTCTGAAACTTTATTTTTCTTTTTAAAAGCAACAACCTTTCTTTCTGCTCTACGAGCTAGAGTACGACCAAAATCAAGTACTGCACTTTCTTTGGTGCCTCCGGGGATTACAAAATGAGTGATCTCAGGAACTTTCTGATCTATTCTTTTAATTATTGACTCCAACATTTTTACTCTATCCTCAGGGATTATCTTATCCGGCTTGTGATCAGCACCTAGAGCCCCTACCTCAGCCTGGATTATAAAGAGGGATTTTTGGATCTTCATGACAGAGTCAGCTACAAATTGATCTTCAATAGTAGCTCGAACAACCCCCAGCCAGCTTGTTAGTTCATCTAACGAGCCTATAGTTTCCGCGTATAACGAAGACTTGCTGATATTTTTATCACCCATATTTGATTCTCCATCGTCTCCTTTACCAGTGTAAAATTTGGTGTTCATAAGTGGGTTTATTATATATAAAAAAGAGCTCCAGGGAAAATCTGGAGCTCCTTTCTTATACGCTTATAATCTTAGAGGTTTTGTAAGTCCTCGTCTATTTCATTAAACTCGTCTTCCAAATCATCAACGTTTATACCTTCAAGCTGTTCGTTGATAGAAGAAGTAGCATCTTCTCCTAAGTCTTCAGAAGGTTCTTGATTAGCTTCATCAGCATCTTGTTCGGTAGGTTCGGTAGTGGTAGCGTTGTCTTCTAGGTCTACTTCAGCTTCGTCGTTCTTTTCGGTAGGAGTATTAGGCGCAAACAAGATTACCGCAACTAAGATAATTACTATTAATATTCCCCAAATTACTTTTTTATTCATGTTTTATTTATTTAATTTAATTATCCGACTCTAAAATTTGGTTTAATGCGTCAGCGGCTGACTCGGTAGTATCACGAACATCATTGATTGTATCTCTAACTCCAGAAAGATCAGTGTATACTTCATCTCTTACGTTCTGGAAACTTTCTCTCAACTGTTCTTCATTACTAAATTCAAGCTGGTATTCTTTCTGAAAAATATTTTGAACTCTTTCTCTTGCTTGAGTAACTTTATCTTGAGCGTTACTTACCAATGTTTCTACTTCTTCAATGTTTTTTCCTTCTGATTGAGCTTTGTCAGCTCTGGTAGTGATGTTTGTAAGAACAGTTTCCATTCTATCCAAAGCATTATTAAAATTCATAAGAGTTCTTTCTCGGGTTTCTAGTAATCTACTATGAATTCTCTCTGCAGTTTGTCTCTTTTGATTGTTTCTTATTCTTTCTAGTTTTTGTTGGATCTCTTGTCTCTTTTGTTCAACACGTTGCTGAACCTCCTCTCTTATCTGCTGAATTCTTTGCTGATTTTCCTGAAGTTTGTTGCGAACTTCTTCTCTTTTTTGTTCAATAAATTGACGAACTTCTTCAGGTACGTTAGCTTCATCGGATGGTCTAAACTCTCCTGGGCCCTGAGCTTTATCAGGACTTGAGGTAGGGCGGTTAACCATGTCCTTAACTCTGTCTCGTATTCTGTCAAAGAAAGAACCTTCCTTGCCTATATCTTTATCTTCAGCAACAACTTTAACCTGGAAAAGCTTAGAATCAACTATTTCACCGGCAGGACTCCTTAGAGAGAGCTCAATTTCTCCAGTGCCTTCCTTGATGGCGTTGAACTTAAAGATTCTTTTACCAGGGACTCCTACTTTACGAGCTTCTACATCTTCATTAACTTGGTCTATCTCAGAGAGATAATCAGAGTCAATAAAGGAAACTACCTCAGGGGTAGAAGAAATCTCCCATCTGTGTCCTGTAGAAGCGTTCTCTTCAAGAGTAACTGAGAACTGACTATTTACATGAACAGTTCTTTGAACAGCGTCACCAATTCCTCCACCTCCAGAGCTAATTGAGGTATTAGATGAGGTAGCAGGCTGATGTTCTCTTACCCTGTCTCTATCGCCTGAAATAGATTTATCAACAGGAGCTGACCCTTTATCCTCAGCAGGTCTAGTTCCTTGAGCTGGAGCTTGATTTGACCTGGCTGTTGGGGCAGGTTGAGTTCTTCCTCTCCCAGGACCTGAGAAAACTTCTCCAGCTTCTTCTGGAAGATCCTCTACTTTCTTTTCTCCAGAAAACACTCTTTCAAGAAAATGACTTGTTTGACCTAAGAAACTATCATCTTCAGCGGCTAAAGAGTACAGCGGTGTAGCTAACAAGCTGATAATAGTTATGGTTAGTAATATTTTTTTCATGTTTTTTTATATTTATTTTTGTTGAACCTTTCCTACTTGAAAAGTATACAATATCGGGGTAAAAAAATAAACCACCTAGGAGAGGTGGTTTTATGGGTGGATGACCGGGCTTGAACCGGCAACCGTCAGCTCCACAAGCTGATGCTCTACCAATTGAGCTACATCCACCACTTATCTAATTTTACTTTAATGCTATTTACTTCTTTTTGCAAGAGAGGGGGTGCCTTATGAAAAGGCACCCCGGGTAGCTAAAGACATTTTAGGTGGGAAGTGGCATAAAGCATGGTCTTTAGCAAAGGTAGGTTTTTAAAGAACTATTTATTATATCGATTAAGATAAAATAGTACCCTCGGTAGGAATCGAACCCACATTGGCGGGTTAGAAACCCGCTGTTCTATCCGTTGAACTACGAGGGCATGAAACAATGTTAATCATTCACAGTTGCAATTTTAGTATTTTCAAGTTAATATTGCAACTGTGACAGCGGGGCGTAGCCTAGAGGCTTAGGGCGCCTGCTTTGGGAGCAGGAGATCGCCGGTTCAAATCCGGCCGCCCCGACATTAGAAAAACCCACCAAACGGTGGGTTTTATATTAACTCCTTTAAACCTTCAATCCAACCCATAATTTTGTGAAATTTTTGAGTATTGAACACACTTACCTTTGCCGTACCATAAGGTAAGCGGTTAATTGATCTTTTTCTTTTACTGGCACTACTTATATAGTTGCGAGTTTTAAAGTTGTTTTTTGGTATACCAGTAACTTTTTGCCAAAATTCTAAAATTTTTTCTTTATTCATATGATTATAAATTCTGACACTAACCTTCATGTCCTTCTTGTCTATATCACACACTTCTTCTAAAAAACGAATAAACCATTTTATTAATTTAGGGTCTGAGTTTGATAAAGAAATCGGATGGGCTGTTTTTTTAATGCCATTTCTTCTAACAAGCCTTTTATAACCTTCACCCCAGTATAAAGCTGCGCCTAAAATCATTAAATTTTCCTTTGATATTTTTTTAATATCTTTCTTAGATTTTTCTCTTTGTTTTTTAGCTCTTTCTTTTGCTTTTTTAGTTTGAAGCTTATTTCTTTTTAAAAGCCCTTTGAAAGACTTTTTTCTATGTCTCTTTTTTATTTTTTCTCTTGCTTCTTTGGAGATTTCTAAATTTTTAAACCAACTTGATAGAGTTGATTTAGGTATTCCTAGTTTCTCCTTTATTTGATTATAACTGAGGCCTTTTAATCTAAGTTTTAGTGCTTTTTGTTTATCATCTCTCATATTTCTATTATACCACGGGGGGTGCAAGTTTTTATGTGTTGCAAAAACATGGTATATGGTGTAAATTATTATACAGAACTTAAAAGCCGCGGTAGCTCAGGGGTAGAGCACCTGCCTAAATTCTCTTTGGGCCCTTCATTGGAAACTTTGAAGTGCAAACTGGGTGAATTCGGGGGAACCTTTTTAAAAGGCAATCCCGAGCCAAGCCCTCAACAAGGGAAGGTGTAGAGACTATCCGTTAAAGGAGTACTCTTTTATAAAAGGGGAAGCGCCCAGCACCCTTATGGGGTGATGATATAGTCCAAACTTTTAAGAAATTAAAAGATTTTATGGAAGAGCAGGGTGTCGACAGTTCGATTCTGTCCCGCGGCACAAACACAAAACTCCCGTTAATACGGGAGTTTTTTATAAGTATTCTTATCAAAATTACCCTTAGATTGAGAAAAAAGCTTTCCTATATTTTCTTTAAACATATAAATGAGTGTGGGCGGTGCAGGACTCGAACCTGCGACCCCCTCGGTGTAAACGAGATGCTCTAAGCCAGCTGAGCTAACCGCCCTTTATAGATTGACCCAACTAACAAGCAGGTCAGCTGAGTCAATCTTATTATAAATTAACGATTTTTACAAGTTACTCTTCTAGATAAACTTCATTTCCTTCGTGAAGTTTTTCGTCCACCTTCATAGCAACATCATCTCCCTTACCGGCTTCTTCAACCTTTTCATGATCGATTTCAAGTGATTTAACTTTTTGTTCAAAGAGTTCTTCATCTCCTCTCATGAACTTTACTGTATCTCCTTTTTCAAGCTTGTCAGATAGTTTAAGGACAGCTACTTCAGGCTTTCCAAAATAATGAGTAACCTCACCTATTTTTTTCATAATTAGTTATTGTTTTTAATTAGCGAAATCGACCTTGCTTTTCCAGTATATATATAAATTGATTAAAGGTAAACCTCTTTTCTCTTATCGGGGATCGGCTTAGATTGAGATATCTCTTTTATTAATTTAAGATTATCTTCTTTAGCAACCTTATTTCTTTTTTCTTCTCCACATTTCTTGCACTTATGAATGATGATATACTCTCCGTTTTCTTTTTCTATGTCTATAGGATCCATTAGCCCCCCACAATCATTCTTTCTGTCCCCAGGATTAATATCTACATGACGGCTAACCAAGCAGTGAGGACAGTGATTGGTGTACCCGTTCCCTTTTACTTTTGTACCACAGTTGGCACAGATAAAGTTCTCTTTATTTTTTTGAAACTTTTTCATCTAAGTGTGCGCCCGCCTGGATTCGAACCAGGGACCTCCGCTTTATAAGAGCGGCGTTCTAACCCCTGAACTACAGGCGCTTCTTTTCTATTTTCATAGAAAACAGGCTTCCTGTCAATTAATTAGATTTAACAGATATTTTTTCTAAACCAGCTTCTTCTATGATTTCATTAAATTCATCGTGTTCAATCGTTTCTTTTTTCATCAATGTCTCCGCTATCTTATCCAACAATTCATTGTTATCCTTTAGTATTTTCTGAGCTAGTTTCATGCCTTTGTTGATAAAGCTATCAACTTCTTTATCAATCTTCTCAGCTACTTCCTCAGAATAGTTTCGTTCGGCGGTCATCTCCTTACCTAGGAATACCATTTCGTTTGTATCACCAAATGTTCGAGGACCTAGCTTCTCACTCATCCCGTATTGGGTAACAAGTTTTCGTACAAGCTCAGTTGATTTTTTAATATCATTTGAAGAACCAGTAGTGATATCTCCAAACTCTATTGTTTCTGAGGCGTAACCGCCTAGAGCAATGGCTACTTCAGCAATGAACTCAGACTTGGTTTTGAGGCGTCTGTCTTCGGTAGGAAGCTTTATGGTGTACCCCCCACTCATTCCTCGGCTGATAATGGAGACCTTCTGGACAGGATCAGCTTCTTCCAGGCCAGCCGTTACCAACGCATGACCGGCTTCGTGATAGGCGGTTATCTTCTTCTCTTTATCGGTGATAACTCGGGATTTTCTTTCTCGCCCAAGCATGACTTTTTCGATAGAGGAAAGAATATCATCTTGATTAATTTTCTTTTTACCGTTTTTAGCAGCAAGAATAGCAGCTTCGTTTAAAAGATTTTCAAGGTCGGCCCCTGAAAATCCAGGAGTACGAATGCCGATCTTATGTAGGTCAACATCATCTGTTAAAGGTTTTTCTTTTGAGTGAAGCTTTAGAATTTTTTCCCTGCCTTTGATATCAGGCATATCAAGAACCACCTGACGATCAAATCGACCAGGACGAAGAAGCGCTTTATCAAGAATGTCGGGACGGTTAGTAGCAGCGATGACAATAACGTTGGTTTCCTTGTCAAAACCGTCCATCTCAGAAAGAATCTGGTTCAAGGTTTGTTCTCTTTCATCATGACCACCTCCAACACCAGCTCCTCGCTGACGACCGATAGCATCAATTTCATCAATAAAGATTATTG
>DATGCT010000031.1:0-2742 GCA_035311565.1 Minisyncoccota bacterium
ATATCTTCCTGGAGTTTCGTTTTTATCACTTTGACTTGTTTTCTTTTCTTTTTCGGCGTGCCATATAGCCATATCTACTGCGTCAGTATCCCAACCTCTTTTTTCTGCTTCACGTCTTAATTCGTCTGGGTTGTAGAAGTGAGCTTCGGCTATCGGTCCACTCATTATGTTAGTTTGATCTACAAAGGCTATTCTCTGCCAAGGAACTGTTTCCGGTCCATTCTTTGTTTTTTTTACTAAAACACCGCCGAAGTCTATAAAGTTTTCGACTAATTTATCAATGAATGTATCTATGGAATTTTCATAAGCCCACTTATCGTGGAATTTTCTTGCGAGAAAAGATTTATAATATTCTTCCTCGTCATCAACAAAAAGCTCAATGTCCTTCACATCAAAGCCTTCTGCTCTGTGTTGAACATTGAGTATTGGTCTAATTATGTTTTTAAAAGGTTTTTGATCGTTGTTTCCTTTGGTATAACGTGAGTTCTTGTAGTAAACGGTTTTTTTAATATGGTCATACATATTCCATTCAAAGTTGTCAAACACTCGAATAGGGGTTGACTCATAGTATGACTTTTCTTTTTTTGCTAAATCGTATATTGTTTTATTCATGAGAATAGATTTTTAATGTTCTTGGCTATCACCTTTCGATCAGCTTCGTTAAGCTTTAAACGTTTATATTGGGAAGGGGATATTAATCTTTGTAGCTCCACTTTTTCGTCGTCCTTTTCAGCAGTAATTCTTCCTCGAAATTTAATATATTCTGGTTCAAGGCTCTCTAACGCTTTCTCTATTGTTTCGGCTTCGGATTTATATTCTTTATCTCCAACCGTGAATGTTATTTCATACATATCTTTATTATAACACATTAAAAATATTTTACAACGCTGGATTACTCTCTTCCTGCTCTCTCTCTTCCTGCATCGCTCTACGAAGCCAAGGATCCATCTCTGGTTCTGGCTCTGGCTTGTCTATATGCTCGTTTGTCTGCCACGCAATAGCCAGTGCCACAATTAAGTCAAAATGTCTTGTGGTAAGCCGTGGGTCGTCTTCCTTGTCCATTAAATCATCCCTGGTGTAGTTCTTTATCTCATAAATTAGATCTGGGTCGTTTAGGTCTATATGGTGATTCTCTACTGCGTTGGCTAAGTCGTTTAGCATTGTGTGTTTAGTTATGGCGTTTGTGTTCCAACCATACTCTTTTGGTTTAGATTGTTCTATCTTTGGTTTATGGGATTTGGTCATATGAAGCTTGGAAGTGTCGTAGTGTTCTTTAAGGATAGCTAAAGTTCCGTTGCCGTGATTATTTTTTTCTACTGCTACATAGTTTTCTCCAAACCTTTTAGCTTGGCGAATTATCTCATGCCCAAACTCATCAGGTTTAATTTCGTTATCTTTGTAAGTTGCGATGACTTGTGCTGGATATTGGTCAAAGTCAATAAATACGCTTGTTGAGTAATCTAATCCTACTCCTCCACCTACATCGTGTCCTGAGCCTATCCTGTGAGCTGGTTGATAGCGTTTGTATATCTTTAATCCTGCTACTTCGTCGATAGATTTCTTTGATTTTTGAGCTTCTAAACTTTTTCGGTCGAAGTAAACATTCTTAGAGATCTCTGGCTTACAACGATATTCTCCCTCATAATCATCAGCGTTGGACTCTAACTCTTTAAGGTCTTCTGAGGTATCTCTATCTTCCCACGCTGGTGTATAACGTTCTTTTGTTTCATCTTCTATTGAAATAATGCTTTGGTTTTTAATCTTTTTAACCAACTTATGAACGTTTCCCCGCTCGGATATGTAATTACAGGTATAAATTGCTCCTCCGTTTTTAGACAGTCCTGTTCGGGCTTCCTCCATATTATCCCATATTTCTTTGGTTCTCACAGCCGATCTAAGTGTCTTTCGGGTTTCAAAGTCATCAAACCAAATCAAATCAGGGCGGGATTCTTCCTGAATATCTCCTCTTTGAGAGGTTCTAAGAGAGTCAGACGTTACCTTAACCCCTGTTGCTGTGGTGAAAGAACCCATTGTTTCCTCTCGTTTAAGCTCGGTTTTCTTAAATATTTCGGGGTAAAGTGCCTTAACACGCTTTGAAATAAGGGTGTTGTATATGTCTGTGGTGCTTTGTTTGGCGTTTGAAACGTCCTCAGAGAGGATTTTAATATGCTTTCGGTATCTTTCTTCATCGTTAGCTATTGCGAACGCTAAGAATAGCTTTGTGCGAGCTGTTTTGGCTAATCCTCTTCCTGCTATATCAAGGTATGAAGAGTTTTTACCTACATAAGTTGTTATGTTTCCCATATCTATCTCTTTATGAAAGGAAGCATCTTTGTATTCAAAGTATTTAGGAAAGAACCACCTCGACCATATTCTAAATTTCTTTGCTATTAAGAGTTGATCAATATCCTTTGTAAAAGCAAAAAGAGCTCTAACCTCTGAAGGTGAGCCTTTGTCTAGTGTTTTTTTTATTTCATCAAACATTGATGTTGTTCCCTAAAATTACGTTGCCAAGCTTCTTATCCTTTTCTTCTGCCCACGCTGCTCGTTTTTTAAAAGGTATCCCTAAGAAATCATAACCTTTTCTCCTGAACCCAAAGTATATTTCATCTTCGGTTAAGTCTATATCTACATTAGAGCAGAAACGCTTTATTAAGGGATAGAACGGGATTGTAAGGTATTTAAATAACCGATACTTCCAACTTATCCCTCCATCTTTGCCTGTTTCTCTCTCTATTCCTA
>DATGCT010000032.1:0-4474 GCA_035311565.1 Minisyncoccota bacterium
TTAAAAATAAACTTATTAGGTTTTTGAGGTTTATTAAACTTTTCTTCATATTTTTCTTTAATAGAGTTTATTCTTGCATTTGTATACTGCAGATAAGCAGCGGAGCCTGATTCAAAATTAAGCATTTGATTCCAGTCAAAAGAAATATCCTTATTTCTTGAATGACTTATATCATTATATATGATAGCTCCAATACCTACCTTTTCTGCTATCTCTTTTTTATTTTTTGAAGATAGATTGCTACTTTTTTCTTCTACAATTGCTAATGATTTTTCGATAGCTTTATTAATTAATCTTTTAAGATCAGCTCCGGTTCCGTGGCGAGTGGACATTTTCTTTCCATCGTCACCCAAAACTAAACCAAAACCAATATGCTTTGGGTGAAGATCCTGCAAATATCCAAGTTTTTCGGCCAGAGTAAATAACTGTCTGAAATGAAGTTTTTGTTCATTACCTACAACATATAAAAGTTCGTCAGGATTCAACTCTTCTATCCTTGCCTTGAGTTGAGCAAGATCACGACTATGGTATAAAGTTGATCCGTCTGATTTTTCCATAAGGAAGGTGGGGAGATCTTCAGGCTCAACAATAATTGCGTCTTTCTTTCCTTTTTTACATACTTTTCTATCCAAACAATCTTTTATAAGATCTTTTGCTTTATTCAAGAACAAACTTTCTCCGCTGTAATGATCAAACTCAACACCAAGTTTTTGATATACAGATTTTAAATCTTTAACGCTGAGTTCTTTAACTTTCTTCCAAAGCTTGGTTAATTTTTCATCTTCATCTTCAAGTTTTTTTAGGATATTTCGAGCTTCTTCAATAATGCTTTCATCTTTTTCATATTCTTTTTGGAATTTAATATATAGGTCTTTTAAGTTTTTTACATTAAGTTCCTTACCTTCTCCCCATTTTTGATAAGCATAAGCCACTTTACCAAACTGTGTCCCCCAGTCCCCTAAGTAATTATCTCTGAGAACTGTGTAACCATTGGCTTCATATATGTTAGAAAGAACTTGTCCAATTACAGTAGTACGAAGATGACCAATACTTATAGGCTTAGCAATATTAGGAGATGAGTACTCTATTATAGCTAACTTATTATAGTGGCTATTATTCTCCCCATATTTATCATCAAGCTTCTCTACATTTGACAAAAGATCATTAAAAATATTTTGATAGTTAAGAAATATATTCAAGAAAGGTCCCTGAACTTCAGCTTTTTTAAAATAATCGAAATTATCATTATTTATTTTTTCAGCTGCTTCCTTAACCTTTTTTACATCTGCGGATACTGCAATATCAGCCTCAACATGTTCTGGAGGTTCCTGTGGAATAATTTCTTGTTCGTCGGAGAAAGCTGATTTTAAGTATTGATATATTCCGTAATAAACATAGCCAGACAAATCTGGTTTTTTACTTTTTTTATTTCTGCTTTGAGATTTTTTAAGAGCTTTTTTATATGTTTTTTTATAATTTTTCATTTTTAAAGTAATGATTGTTCTTCAGGATTTTTTATCACCTTTGAATGGTCTTTTTTATCCAAAAGCTTGTCATAATTTTCAATTACTTTTTGTAGCTTTTTAAAACATTCTTTAATATTATTTAAAAACTTCCCATTTCGAAGACCCGCGGCAGGATGATAAATTGGAAAAATAATTCTTTCTTTCAACCAAAAAGCCTTGCCCTGACTCTTTGAGATTTTTTTATCAGGCAGGAAATAGTTCATGGCAAAGCGTCCTAGAGGGGCTATCACCTTCGGATCAATAATATCAATCTCTTTTCTTAAGTATGGTTTATAAAGATTTATTTCATTTTCTTTAGGGTCTCTATTGTTTGGTGGTCTTCTTTTAACAATGTTTGTGATATACACTTCTTCTCTCTTCCAGTCTATAGCTTCAATCATTTTAGTTAAAAGCTTCCCTGCTCTTCCTACAAAAGGTTTCCCCTTTTTGTCTTCATGAAAACCAGGTGCCTCACCTATAAACAAAACATCAGCGTCAGGGCTACCTTCTCCAAAGACAAGATTTGATTCTTGCAAAGGCAAGGAATCATCTTCTTTTATCTCTTTTTTTAACTTTTCTAATTCTTTTTGTTTGTCCATTGATTATATTGTATCGCAAGTTATGTAAAACAAAAATGATTGGTGGGTACTACTGGACTTGAACCAGTGGCCTCTACCATGTGACGGTAGCGCTCTAGCCAGCTGAGCTAAGTACCCTGTTTGTATAAATAAACCCCGCTAATTAAATATTAGCAGGGTTTATCTTTATATCAAAGAAGATTTACTCCAAAGAAACAGTTGCACCAGCATCTTGAAGTTGAGACTTCATTTCTTCCGCATCATCTTTGCTTACACCTTCTTTGATTGGGCTTGGAGCTTCATCAACAAGTCCTTTAGCTTCTTTTAGTCCAAGACCAGTGATTTTCTTAACTTCTTTAATTACATTAATCTTCTGATCACCTACTTCTTTCAAAACAACATCATACTCGGACTTTTCTTCTTCACCTCCACCACCATTACCACCTGCGGCTGGAGCTACTGCTGAAACATTAAACTTCTTCTCAAGTATAGAAACTAAATCAGAGAGCTCAACTACAGACATCTCTTCTATTTTTTCAACGATATCTTCAAATTTTTCAGGAACTTCTACCTCTTCTTCATCCTCAGCTTCTTCTTCATCCTTTTCTTCCTTCTTTTCTTTTTTTTGTTCCTTTTTCTCTTCTTTTTTTTCACTTTCATCTTTCTCTTCTTCATCTTTTTTCTTATCTTCTTTTTTGTTCTCTTTTTCTTCTGCCATGTTTTTGTTATTTTTTATGATTAATTACTTTTTTCTGCAATTGCTTTTAGGGTATATACAAAAGCTCTTATTGGCCCTGATATACCACCAACTACCTGACCTAGTAACACTTCTCTGGAAGGTAGTTGACCAACCTTAGTTATGTACTCCGGTTCAAAGAATTCGTCAGTTTTTAGGTTATAACCTCCCAAGAACTCACCTTCCTTTTCTTCATCGTTTATAAAGTCATATACAATACCGGCTACATTTGATATTTCCTCTTTAAAAACAACAAATCCTGTCTGACCTAGATACTTCTCAGACTTAAAATCAAGATCGTTGTTTTCTAAAGCAATATCAAGAAGACTTCTTTTGACTACTTTCATGAAACCACCCGCTTTCTTTATCTTTGACCGGAAATCGTTTAGATCATTTACTGGAGCTTTATTAAAGCCAAAGGTGAGAAAACCATCTTTTTTATCAATAAAGCTTTCAATCTCTTTTACCTCTTGTTCTTTTTGTTTTCTTGTTTTTGCCATGGTGAATAAAAAAATTGCGACCTTTAAGGGCCACAGACATAGATTAAAGTTATCTTTTTTGTCCTCGGTAAGTCTTATATGCTTTATTAGCAAACGCTTACTGTCTGTGGACTATTATTATGCTATACAAATGAATAACTGATGTCAATATCTTAGAGTTCCTTATCTAATTTTTCTAATAGATCTTTGGCCTTTTTAGACATATTTCCAGGGATTTCTGTATTAAAGGAAATGTATAGATCTCCTCTTTTTGAATTAGAATCAAATTTAGGCATACCTTTGTTTTCTACTTTTAAATCATTTTTAAAGTTGAAACCAGAAGGAACTTTAACGGTAAATGTTTTCCCGCTAATACCTTTCATTTCAATAGATTCACCTAAAAGAGCTTTGGTAATTTTGACATCTTTTTCTATATATAAATCATCTTCTTTTCGTTTAAAACGGGAATGAGGTTTAACCTTTACAATTACATAAAGATCACCTGTTTTACCGCCTCGCTCTCCTGCTTCTCCAGCTCCTTTTATTTTAATTACCTGACCACTTTTTATACCAGGTTTAATATCAACATTAACCTCTCTGTTCCCTTTTACTCTTCCCTGCCCATTACATGTAGAACATTTGTCTTTAGGAACCTCTCCTTTTCCTCGGCACTCTGGGCAGGTTTTAATTTGAGAAACCTGACCAAAGAAAGTTTGTTTCTTTTCTCTTATCTCTCCTTCTCCTTGACATTTTGTACATTTTTCTAAACCAGCTTCTTTGTTATATCCTAAGCCATTACATTTCTCGCAATTTATGTATGTTCTATACTTAAGTGTTTTCTTAACACCGTTGAAAGCATCTTCTAAATTAATAGTATGGGCTAATTCTATATCTGAACCATGAACATATGTTTGCCTTTTCCTGCGTTGAGTTCGACCACCAAATTGATTAAAAATATCTTCAAAAATATCTGACCAACCACCACTACTACTAGCGGCTTGCTGCCAGTTCATACCACCAAAATCAAACCCACCTCTTTGATTATTTTGATATCCCGCTCTCTGACCAGCTTGCCCTGAAAAAACTTGGCCAAACTTATCATACTGAGCTCTTTTCTTTTTATCAGACAGAACTTGATAGGCTTCATTAATTTTCTTAAACTTATCAGAATTTCCT
>DATGCT010000033.1:0-2068 GCA_035311565.1 Minisyncoccota bacterium
ATTTAATAAACTTAAAATAAAATTATCTGAATTACTGTGTTTTCTGATATATCTTCCCCGTTCTTCTAATTCGTCCGATCCAATAAGTTTAACTTTTAGGAGGGCGATCCCCAAATATTCTTTTCTCTGATTTAACACAAAAATTATCTTTCGCTTGACAAGATGTTCTGTCTTACTCTTAACATGATCTAAAGAGATATTACGCCCATAAAGGAATGCTTTTTCTCCTTGGTTGTCCAATAAAACTTTATGAACTTCTCTGAGGGTTTCCTGGGCTTTTCTTTTCATAAAATTATACAAAAAGCGTCCTCCCTCATAAGATAGGTAAAAATTTTCATCATATCCGGCACGGGTTCTTCTAGCCTTGAAAAAGCCAATACTGATGGCAAAATGTTTAATATCAACCTTTTTACGCAGGCTGCTTGCCAAATGATGCATTTTCTGATTAACCAAAAAGACAGGTTTCTCTTTTCCCATCCTCATATAGAGTTGGTAATTGGTTTTTTTTGCCAGTTGATAAAATAAATCCTTATGAATGGTTTTAAAATAATCTTTAACTTTTTCAACTCTGGTTGAGTTAAGAAGAATAAGTTTGGGTTGTTTTTTGGACTTAGTTTTGTTGTTATTATGTTTCTTTTTATGTTTCCCCCGTTTCTTATGTCTTTTCTTACGCTTTCTTTTTTTCTTATCTACTTTTGGAAGTCCTACGGGTTTTCCCATATTTAACACCATTTGTTTGTTTTAGAATTTTTAATTGAAATCATTGCTAAAATGATAAATGATTAAATTACTCACAGAGCAATATGATTTCCGATTTTAAACCATCAAAATAATGATTTTAAACCAAATAGGATAGTGATTCCCTACCAAATAATTTATTGATTTTTCGTATTTTTCTGAAGGATATCTAAAGAAAGAATTTTTAAAGGAAGAAAAAAAAAGATTGTTCATTTGCTTTAATCCAACTTGTAGAGGACCAGACCCGAAAGCACTTTTGGATCAAACCAAGTTGATTTTGGGGGCATTACTCCGCCTTTTTCGGCAATTTCTTCCAAATCCCTAATATCGACGGGATATAGATTTATAAAGAGATCGTTTCCTTTTTCCGTTACATATTTCTCCATGTCTGCCGGATCTTTTGTCCCTCCAACGAAAAAGAGATTGTCGCTGGCACGAGGATTTTCAATGCCCAATATTGGTTCCAATACCTCATCTTGTAAAATAGCCACATCCAAACTGTCCCTCTTGGAATCAAAGTCTGCATTCTTTACGTTTAATTTATACCAAGTTCCCTTACAGCATAAAGCAACCTCGTGCTTTTTCTCTGGGTTGAAGGGTTGATCTTGTTTTTCAATTTGATAAACTTCTTTCAGTTCCTCTAAAAAGTCCACTTTTTCCATAGGTAATTTTCGTACAACCCGATTGTAGGACAAGATTCGGACTTGGTCATCGGAGGCAACATAGGTGAGTAGGTATTTCCAAGGTGCGTTGTCATTTTCATTTTGGTCCTTCTCTTTTAATTTCATCTTTCTATATTCGTTGGCACTGGCTGCTCTGTGATGACCATCTGCAATAAAAATTTTGTTTCCTTGGAAAGCTTCCTCCAATTTATTGATGGTTTCTTGGTTTGATTCTTCCCATAAGAGATGTCGGTATCCGTATTTCTCAAAATCGAAAAGAGGGCCTTCTTTCTTTATATCTTCCATAATGGCTTTGATCTTCTCGTTTGCTTTAAAGACATTCCATACCAAACCTGCTGCCACATTAGTGGTGGTAATATGCTTAATTCTATCCTTTAATGGTTTTTCCCGGGTATGTTCGTGCTTTACAATTTCATCATCCTCGTAATCTTGAAGAGATGCACCAAGGATAAATCCTTGTTGAGAAAAGTCCTCTGATTCCTGCCGATATACATAGATACTCGGTTTGTCGGCTTGATAAACCGCATTATCTTCTACAAAATTTTCAAAAGCTTTTTTCGCGTTTTGATATTGTTCCTCTCCTTTCCCATCTGGTAAAATCAAATGGATAAGGGAGTCTTTATTTTTTTTCAGTTCTTTTTCTTCCT
>DATGCT010000034.1:0-4809 GCA_035311565.1 Minisyncoccota bacterium
AGAAGGTAAAAAAGAACCTGTCCCTACTCTAGTTTCTGATATTCAGGTTCATCCAATTAAAAGAGAGCCTCTAGCAATTGACTTCTACATGATAAGTCGTGATACCAAGATTGAAACCAAGATTCCAATAACTTTAATAGGTGAAGCTCCTGCTGAAAAAGAAGACTTAATTATTGTTAAAGTCTTAGATGAAATAGAGATTGAATCACTACCTCAGAACATACCCGATGAAATAGAAGTTGATATCTCAAATCTTGAATCAACCCAAGACAGAATATACGTAAAAGACCTTGAAATTCCAGAAGATATTGAAATAAAAACGAGAGAAAATAATGCTGTAGTAACTGTCTCTGAAAAAGAAGAAGAAATTGTTGAAGAAGAGCCTGAAGTTACTCCTCTAACTGAAGAACTAGAAGACCTTGGAGAAGAAGAACAGGAAGAGCCTGAAATAATAGAAGAAAAAGACGAAACCGAAGAAGAACCAAAAGAAGAATAAAGCTGCATACTTTTAACAACTCACACAAAACTGTGGTATTATTCTAGTATGCAACGCCAAAATAGCTATAAAAAAATACTAAAAGGAATCCTTATATCACTAGGGTTCCTTATTTTTGCCACCCTTCTCATACCAGCCTCAAAAATAAACGCTCAAGAAACTACCACATCAACTCCTAGTTCAGAAAACCTATCCCCGGAAGCCGTAGAAGAACACCGAAAAAACCTTGAAAACAAACTTGAAAAACTTGAAGAACAAATGGCTGAACAAGAAAAAAAGATTGACGAATACCAAAGTCAGGAAAGAACCCTCAAAAATGAAATATACGGTATTAACGCCAGAACTAGACAACTAAACTTAAAAATAGAAGCCGTAAATGTTTCTCTACAAAAACTAAATAACGACATATATGAAACTCAAAGACAGATTAACCAAACTCAAAATAAAATAGAAACTCACAAAGAAGCCCTCGCTTCTGCACTACAAAACGTCTACGAATCTGACAATCAAACTCTAATTGTAATTCTTCTTCAAAATCAAAAAATATCAGACTTTTTTAATAATATAAACGAAATTCTTCTTGTTCAAAATAACATCCAAAGCTCATTAAAGGACATCATAAACCTTAGACAAAACCTGATAAACCAAAAACAAGAATTAGCCTTAGAAAAAGACGACGTAGAAAACCTTAGAGAAATAAGAGAAAATCAAAAACAACAACTACAATACACAAAATCTCGTAAATCAAACCTTCTTGAGCAAACTCAAAACCAAGAATCAAAATACCAAGAAATGCTTGCCGAAACTAAAAAAACCGCGGCTGAAATAAGAAGTAGAATATTCCATCTTATCGGTGGAGGTGAGTTAACCTTTGAAAAAGCATATGACCTTGCTAAACTTGCGGAAGGAGCAACAGGAGTAAGAGCGGCCCTAACCTTAGCTATCTTAAGTCGTGAATCTCTTCTTGGTAAAAACGTTGGCCAATGCTCTTATCAAAACGCCATGCACCCTGAACGAGACATTCCTGTCTTCAAAACTATCCTCCGAACTCTTGGTCTTCAAGGAAACTCAACAGTTACTAAGGTTTCCTGTCCTAACGCCCATGGTGCTTATGGAGGAGCTATGGGACCTGCTCAATTTATTCCATCAACCTGGGCAATCTACGGTGGTTATGAAAAAGAAAGTGGTAATTGGGTATACAACAAAAACGGAGACGAGATCGGTTCCATCACTGGGAACAAACCTTCCAACCCATGGCGTAATGAAGATGCTTTTGCTGCCACATCAATTTACATAAAAGAACTTATCCAAACATCTGGATGCCAAGACTATGCCAATGAATATGACCACATCCTCCCTCATCAAAAATTATTAGAAAGATGTGCTGCTGCTAAATACTACGCTGGAAGCCGATGGTGGACCTACCGATTCTGGTACGGAGATGCAGTTGTAAACAAAGCCCAAGAACTTCAAAAAGATATCGATATCCTTCAAGAAAGTTAATCCTAGAATCAAATCAAAAAACCCGGCTTTTCAAAAGCCGGGTTTTTTAATTAAAAAATCAAGTTAATCTAATTTCTTCTTCATTGCTCTAATCACCACATCCATATCACCATCCATTATTCTTTCTAACTGCTTCCATTTTTTACCAATCCTATGATCGGTTATTCTATTTTGAGGAAAATTATAAGTCCTGATCTTCTCTGCTCTCTGCGCTTTTCCAATCTGCTCTTTTCTAGTTGATCCTATCTTCTCTTGCTTTTTCTTTCTTCGATGTTCCAATAATTCTCCTCTAAGCATTGCCATTGCTCGTTCACGATTTCTTGCCTGAGATCTTTCCTCTTGAGAAGAAACTGTGATTCCAGAAGGCTCATGAGTAATCCTTACTGCAGTTTCTACCTTATTTACATTCTGACCTCCTGGACCAGAGGATCTGAAAAAATTAACATCCAAATCATTATCATTTATCTTAACCTTGCTCGGCTTAATAACTGGTAAAACAGCCACTGAAGCTGTAGAAGTATGAATTCTTCCTGAGCTCTCAGTTTCCGGAACCCGTTGCACTCTATGAACTCCCGATTCATGACGTAAAGCACTATAAACTCCCTTGCCTTTAACTTTTATGATTAAAGTTTTAAATCCTCCTTCTTTATTTCGAGTATAATCCTTAACCTTAAAAGACCATCCCTGGTCCTTACAATAATTTTTGTACATCTTCCCTAAATCCTCAGCAAAAAGAGCTGCCTCATCTCCACCCGCTCCAGCTCGTATTTCCAATAATATTTTATTTACTTTATTAGTCATATATCAACATATTAGATAAAGTTTTTTAAAAACTCAAGAATAACTCATGTATGTGAGTTATTTAATAACTTTAAAAATTATAAAAAAGTTTACACTTCTTCTCTATCACTTCTTCTATCGCAGAAATTACAGGAGGCACAACTTTGTATGGAGCTATCTCATCTGGCTCTTTTAATGCTTCCTCTAAAGACTTACGCCAAGCATTCCTTATCTCTGTGCTGACATGAATCATCGATATTCCTGCCCTTATAGCTTCCTTAAAATCATCATCAGACAATCCTGACCCGCCATGCAAAACAAGTGGAACATTAACTGCCTCACTTACCTCCTTTATCCTCTCTATGTTCAAACTAGGATTAGAAGCATTTTTCATCATTCCATGAATGTTTCCTACGGCTGGGGCTAATAAATCAACACCAGTTCTTTTTACAAACTCCTCTGCTTCTTCTGCGGTAGGTAAATCTTCAAGATTAATCGATGCATCTTTTGGTACTTCATCCAACAACTTCGATGAACTTCCAATATACCCCAGCTCTCCTTCAACTAAAACTTCAGGGTTAATCTTCTTTACAACCTCAACCGCCTTTTTTGTTTTTTTAATATTTTCTTCAAAACCTGAATCAGCCGCATCAAAAATTACCATATCATAACCTGATTTTACTAACTCTTTAAGTTTATCAACTGTGTGAGTATGATCACCATTTAAAAACAAATGTTCTCCACCCTTAGAATATTTATTATTATAACTCTCAATCATATCCGCCACATGATCACATCCAAGATAACCCCACTCTCCTTCTGATGTTCCGATAACCATTGGCAACTCATATCTTTCAGCAACATTTGATATTGCCTTCAACATATCAAAATTAGCAATATTAAAATGACCTAAGGCTTTTCCTTCTTCTTCGTATTTTTTAAGTAATTTTAATAAATTCATATTTTTATACCAATGGTTCAATATCAAGATCTAAGTATTCGAACCTATTCTTCCTGAAACCTGTTTTACCCAACAAACCTGTCTGAGCTCCAATATCCTCAATAACAGCTAGGGCATTAGCTGAAGCAAGTTTCAAAGCATAGTTTACCTCATTCTTACGCATCAACCCCACTACAAAACCGGTTCCAAAAGCATCACCCGCTCCTGTTCTATCTCTAACTTCATCTCCTTCATATATACCCGCTCTATACAAATACCTTCCATCTGAAACCAAAGATCCTTGAGACCCCTGAGTCATTACCGCTATTCCATCATCTATTAATTTATCAAACTTTCTGAAAATAGCTTTTTCATCATCATAATCAACCCCGGTTAACTCTGAAGCTTCCTCTCTGTTTACAATAACTACATCAAGTTTTTTCAACAAAGGTTTTAACTTTTTAATTCCCATCTGAACATATGTCTTGGATGGATTCATAGCTACCTTTGCTCCGTTCTTTTTCAAGGTCTTCACCGACCGCTTTACTACTGAAAAAGGCATATCACTTGGAGATATATATCCCCATTTAGCTTTTAACTTACTAAAAGGAACATCTCTTTTAGTAATTTTATCCGTCACTCCTCTATACATTAAAATTGTTCTTTCCCCGTTAGGCATCAATAAAATTGAAGAGTAAGAAGTTTTATTTCTCTTATCTTCAGAAACAATAGTATCCACATCATTTTCCTCCAAATTATTAACCACCCTCTCTCCAACTACATCATCTCCCACCTTGAATATAGCAGCGGTGTCATACCCCTGATTCGAAAAAGAAACAGCTGCGTTAGCAGCTCCTCCTCCAAACTCAATCTGAAAATCATCTAATTCTATCTTAGCTCCTACTGCAAAACATTCTGCCTCTCCTTTAGGAAAACCAATCTTTTTTAGATGATCCGGATCTTCTACATGTTTAAATGCATTACTTTTTAAAAATACGTCCTGCGTTGCAGAACCAATAGTTATTACATCATACATAATTATTTTTTATTTATTTTCTTTTTATTACTTTTTTAACTTTATTTTTTATAT
>DATGCT010000035.1:0-2037 GCA_035311565.1 Minisyncoccota bacterium
GTTTTTTTAAGAATTCCCTTTACTTTTCCAAACTCAACTTCAAGCTTATCACCATTATCCCTCCTTACAAGAACAACCTTGCCTTTTTCTATTTCATTCTCTCCTATCTCGATTCTAACAGGGATACCTTTCTTTTCCCATTCATAAAATTTAGAACCAACGCTTTCATTTTTACGATCATCAAACTCAACCTCAAAAGAAGAGAGTGAGTCTTTAATGTCATTAGCTTTTTTAAGTACTTTATCTTTATTAGCTTCATCTTTCCATATTGGGATTATAACAACATCAATTGGAGAGATCTTAGGTGGCAAAACTAAACCTTTGTTGTCGGAATGAGCCATAATCAACCCTCCGATTAACCGTGTAGAAACCCCCCAGCTTGTCTGCCAAACGTATTGATTCTCATTGTTTTCATTGGAATATGTAATATCAAAAGCTTTAGCAAAATTTTGACCTAAGTTATGAGAGGTCCCCATCTGTAAAGCCTTCCCATCTTGCATCATTCCCTCAATTGTATATGTCCTTAAAGCACCAGCAAATTTTTCTGATTTTGATTTAAGACCGGTGAACACAGGAAGAGCCATATATTCTTGAATGAACTTTTGATAAACTTCTTTTAAAATTTTTAAAGTTTCTTCTTCAGCTTCCTTCTCATTTTTATGAGCAGTGTGACCTTCCTGCCACAAAAACTCTGTGGTCCTCAAAAACAAACGAGGTCTCATCTCCCAACGAACTACATTAGCCCATTGATTAATCATGTATGGAAGATCGCGCCATGAATTTATCCATTTGGAAAAGGCTTTGTTGATAATTGTTTCTGATGTAGGTCGAACAACAAGGGGTTCATCAAGTTTTTTACCTCCTGCGTGAGTAACTACAGCAAGCTCAGGAGAAAATCCTTCAACATGCTCTTTTTCCTTCGAAAGATAACTTTCAGGGATGAACATTGGAAAATATACATTTTTGGCTCCTGATTCTTTTATTTTTTTATTTAATATATTTTGAAACTTTTCCCAAATTGCATATCCATGAGGACGAATGATCATAGAACCCTTAGTTTCAGCATGTTCTGCTAAATCAGCCTCTTTAATGATGTCATGATACCAATCAGAAAAGTTTTCTTCTTTTTTTGTAATTCCTTTACTCATATATTTTACTATATCAATTAAGTGGATAAAAAGTAAACCCTTTAAGTTATAAAATAAAGTTTGTTATATCTTTAATTGTCACCAAAATCATAAGGATTATTAACAATAAAAACCCAGTAACATTAATTCCCGCTTGTAATTTTCTGGAAACAGGACTCCCTTTTATCTTCTCAATAAGGATGAACAAAAATCTTCCACCATCTAAAGCAGGAAAAGGTAAAGAGTTTAAAATAACTAAGTTCAAGGATATAAGAGCAATAAACTGAACTAGATAAATAAATCCTACTGACCCAGTCTGTTTTGTAATCATAAAAATACCAATAGGGCCAGCCACATTTTTGACTATTTTCGGGTTAGTAAAAATACCAGTGATTATCTTATAAAATCCTATAGCAACCCTTTTTAAAATAGAACCGGTTGTTTTAATACCATAGAAAATACTGCCTAAAAATCCTCGTTTTTCTATGCCCATATCTACCAAGGCAACTCCTAAACTACCCTCTCCCTTAGGAGGATTTTCCCTTGCTAAAACTTTTTTTCTAAAAATCTCTTCTCCTCTCTGGATAGAAAGGGTAACTTTTTCTCCTTTATTTTTATTAATAACATCAATAAAGTCATCAACAGAAATAGGGTCAGAAAGAGATTTGTTGTTTGTCTCTAATCCTACAATGATATCACTCGCTTCTATGCCTACTTCAGCTGCTGGAGATTTTTCTATAACAGAAGCTACCCCTAGATGTTTCGGAGCACCAACCATAAAAACTATAGAAAGCAAAAACCAACCTAACAAAATATTCATAAAGACCCCCGCTAAAATTATTACTGATCGTTTCCAAGGTTTTTGATAAGCAAAGCTTCTTTTATAATCAGGATCAGATTTATCAATTGA
>DATGCT010000036.1:0-3218 GCA_035311565.1 Minisyncoccota bacterium
CAAAGAAAAGCCTTTAGAGAGCAGAGAAAATTAGCTAAAGAGCTTGAGAAACCTTTAGTCATCCACTGCAGACCATCGAAAAATTCAATGGATGCATATCATGATCTTTATGAAATTTTGTCTGAAGATAAAAAAATAGGAGATATAGTGATGCATTTTTTTGCGGGTAATGAAGAAGTAGCTAAAAAGTTTATTGATCTTGATTGTTATTTTACGTTTGGGGGAGTAATAACCCTTACAAGAGACTATGATGAACAGTTAAAGATGGTACCAGTTGATAAATTGTTGCTTGAAACAGATGCTCCGTATGTTTCTCCTCTTTCTCACCGAGGAGAGAGAAATGAGCCAAGGTTTGTTAGGGAGGTGTATGAGAGAGTAAGTAAATTAAGAAAAATTGGTTTAGATAAGCTTAAGGAACATATATTAAAGAACAATAAAAAGGTTTTTGATATTGATGTTTAATGTATAAATTTGATAATGGTAAAAGGTCTCGGGTTTACTCCGAGACCTTTTTAAAATTAAAAAGTCTAGAAAAGGGTTGATACTGTTTTTATAATAATGAATACTAAGTATTAATGAGTAATAAACTTTATATACAAAATTATGGAGTATAACTTTAAAGAAATTGAAAATAAATGGCAGGATAGGTGGTATAAGGATGGAATATATGAACCAGATCTGGATAACCCTAATAAACCTTTCTATAACTTAATGATGTTTCCCTACCCTTCTGCGGAAGGACTTCATGTGGGGAATATGTATGCTTTTACGGGTTCTGATATATACGGACGATACCAAAGAATGCAGGGGAAGGATGTGTTTGAACCAATTGGTCTGGACGGCTTTGGGATTCACTCAGAAAACTACGCAATGAAGGTTGGAACACATCCAAAAGATCAGATAGAGAAATCAGAAAAGCATTTCTACGAACAGTTGAAAATGATAGGAAACGGTTTTTCATGGAATGAAAAGTTGGAAACTTATAACCCCAAATACTATAAATGGACCCAGTGGGTTTTCAAAGAGATGTTTAATCATGGCTTGGCATACAAAAAGGAGTCACCTGTAAACTGGTGCCCAAGTTGTAAGACCGTGTTGGCTGATGAGCAAGTTATCTCAGGAAAATGTGAGAGATGTGACTCAAAAATTGAGAGGAAAAAACTTTCTCAATGGTTTTTTAAGATAACGGATTATGCTGATGAGTTATTAGACAGCCTGGAAAATATTGATTGGTCAGAGAAGGTAAAGATTGCTCAAGAAAATTGGATAGGAAGAAGCTATGGAGCAAGTATTGAGTTTGATGTCAAAGATTTTGATGAGAAGATAGAGGTGTTCACAACCCGGCCTGACACTTTGTATGGAGCAACGTATATGGTCTTAGCTCCTGAACATGATTTGGTAGAAAAACTAAAGAAAAAGGCGGAAAACGTTTCAGATATTGAAAAGTATGTAGAAGAAGCAAAAAGAAAAACAGAGCAGGAGCGGGTGGCAGAAGAGAAAGGAAAAACGGGGGTTTTGATTAAAGGGGTGAAAGCCGTTAATCCGGTTAATAATAAAGAAATACCAATATATATAGCAGACTATGTTCTTTCGTCATACGGGACAGGGGCTATTATGGCAGTTCCTGCTCATGATGAACGTGACTATGAATTTGCTAAAGAACATGACATTCCTGTAATTGAGGTTATTAAACCCGAAGAAGGAAAAGAGGAAGAATTATATGAAGGAGAAGGAACTTTGATAAACTCAGGAGAGATGAATGGTGTTTCCTCGGAGAAAGCAAGAGAGGAAATTACTAAAAAGGTTGAGGGGGGAATGGAAACAAATTATAGACTAAGAGATTGGCTTATCTCACGTCAAAGATACTGGGGGCCACCAATACCTCTTGTATTTTGTGAATCTTGTAAGAAAAAAATTGAGGGGGGTGAGTTTGAAGACGAGTTAACAGAAGGAGAAAAAGAAAACCCGGGATGGTTTGCTGTGCCCGAAGAAGAACTTCCAGTGGAGCTTCCTTACATAGAAGACTTTAAACCTACAGGGACCTCAAAGGCGCCCCTGGAACAGCATGAGGATTTTTATAAAACAACTTGCCCAAAGTGTGGAGGAGAAGCGAGAAGAGAAACTGATGTGTCGGATAACTTTTTAGATTCCGCTTGGTATTATTTCAGATACATTGGTTTGGATAATAAAAAGAAGGCCTTAGATGAAAAGAGGATTAAAAAATGGCTTCCGGTAGATATGTATATTGGAGGAGCAGAGCACGCAGTGTTACACCTTTTATACACCCGATTTGTAACTAAAGCATTTCATGATTGGGGTTATATTGATTTTGACGAACCTTTTACAAAGTTTAGGGCTCATGGATTGTTAATAAAAGAAGGATCGAAAATGAGCAAATCTAAAGGGAATGTAGTAAATCCTGATGATTACATTAATAATTATGGAGCTGATGTTTTAAGAACCTACTTAATGTTCTTGGCTCCTTTTGAGGACGGAGGAGATTTTAGAGATTCTGGAGTAAAAGGAATTACAAGGTTTTTAGATAGAGTATGGAAAAAGTTTAGTGACCACAAAGATGGGAAGGATAGTGAAGAAACTAAAAAAGTTCTTCACCAAACAATTAAGAAAGTGACGGAAGATATAAAAAGCTTGAAATATAATACTGCAATAAGTGCCTTAATGAGTTTACTGAATAAGATAGAAGATTCTGATGTTTCGCGTGAAACATCAGAAGCGTTTATTAAAATGCTTGCTCCGTTTGCTCCTCATGTAACAGAAGAGTTGTGGAGTAAGTTGGGTAATAGTTCCTCAATTCATAAAAGTAGTTGGCCTGAGTTTGATTTTGATATTGCAAAAGAAGAAAAGTTTAATCTTATTGTTCAGGTTAACGGAAAAGTAAGGGGTACACTAGAAACAGAAAAAGGAATAAAAAAAGAAAAGGCTAAAAAATTAGCCTTGGACTTAGAAAAAGTATCAAAACATGTTAGAGACAAAGATATAAAAAGAGTGGTTTTTGTAGAAAATAAACTTATTAATTTTGTTGTTTAAGCTTATTTCCTCTCGGTCAATTTAAGTGAAGCCTCTATCTTTTTATTATCTCTTAGAACTTTAAGATCTATTTCATCACCTACCTCAGAGTTTGAGAGGTGATCTTTTATATTATTTTCTGGGGTTATTTTCTGACCATCCCATTCAAGAATTATATCCTTATTCTTTAT
>DATGCT010000037.1:0-2400 GCA_035311565.1 Minisyncoccota bacterium
CCCCCAGTTTAGTCTTCCTTCTGAATTTTCTTATATGGAACACTAGCCTTACGGACAGGCTTCGGATTACGACGCTCACGCATCACCTGCTCATAATTACTACGATTATACTCATCCATATAAGGCTCATCTGCTTCACGACTACGCACGCGGTAATCAAATCGGTTTGCCATATAACGGGATTCATCGGCCTCCCAGCGGAGCGAGCTGGCTTCCCGGCGGCCTTCAATAACATCCGAGACCATATCAATCTGCAAAGCAATATTAGGATCAATATTTTGGACCTCTTCTGCAACCTTATCGAGTCTTTCACTATACTCTTTAGGATTCTTCAACATGGAATCTGCCTCCTTATTATGTGTAGTAGATCTTTTGCTCTCTGGTTGTTTAACAACAACTTGACTAGGTCTTCTTTCTTCCCTAACTAAAACAGGGCCCTTTTGGGGCTTTTTCAACTGACGGCTTCTAGGTATATCTTGTGTTTTTAAACCCAATTGCCTAAGGGTTTGCTGCCTCAAAGGTTTGCGAGTATCCTTTTTCGGACTCTTCTTCTTTGCCGTTATTGGGCTACACATCAAATCCTTTAAAAGTGTATTAAAACGGGGCGCATTTATCTTACCGTCATACATGCCATCCCTAAACCACCTTATAGCCTGCATAAGAGCATCTTCGCATGCCACCGACGGGCTGTATCTAACTAAAATAGGATCTATCTTTGTTTTTGCGTAATCAAGAAGACATTGATAATCTTCGTTAGTAAGATCATCCGGGGCCTTATACATGCTTTTTTCATCACCTCTATCAACCCTCTCTTCAACCACACGATTATCATAGTTGAAATAATCATAGGCATTCTGAGATTCCTCAGGGAATTGAGATCGGTAATTTTTCAAAACCCTAGGTAATAAAAAGACTTTTTTCATATATAAAACCTTAAATGGAACTTCTGCAATTCCAGTATATTAAGAGATTATTAGTCTGGGCAGTTAAGGAAGTTAGCTACAACACGTTTAGAAGCAAAACGACTGTTTTTATTAGTATCAATACTTTTAACACTATCAATAATATCTTCTATCTGATTTTTAAGTACGGATGCTTTTTCTCTAGAATCATTAATAAGGCGGCTTATATCTTTATCAAGAGCATCATTTTGCTTTAGACCCCTCTTTAAAGGTGTCTTACTATTATCAGAGAAGGATTCCAAGGCATCTAAAAGACTCCCCATAACCTTCAATGATTTCTCGCAATCTTTTCCTAAGCCCTTCTTTTTCGGCATATTATATCCTTCCTCTAACCTAACGGGCTAATAGAAAATCATTAAGAGATTATTACGATGGTGAACGGAAAAGCCCACGACTTTAATCGTGGGAATACGTCAGGGAGATCTTTCTTTCTTTCTTTCTTGAGCCCTTTCACGGTTTCTTTTTTTAACTGCCTCGGGCAACTTCTGATAATCCTTACCCTCCCCACGATAATTCTTCATATAATTCTTCATATAATCAGATTGATCCGTCTTATTAGATGTAGAAGGATTTCGTCGAGGGGCTTTGATCTTAGGAGATTTTCGGAATTTTTTATGTGTTTCCGGATCACCCTTATATCTGGGCTGTATCTTAACTGATCCGTCAGAACCATCAGAAACCCCCGGTGGTTTAAGAACATCGGGGGTATTAACCTCTGGCTCGGGTAATTTGGACACTATATCACGTATGGCGTCTGATAATTTATAAATCATTTTTGAAAAACTCTACTTAGTTTATCGGGATTATTCTTTAAGTATTTTACCACCTTAACCAACATCTTATTTTTTTCTTCATCTGATATATTTCCAGCTTTCTCAGAACTAAACCTCTCAGACCCCTCTTCTTTCTCCTCCCCTTGTTGCTCCACAACATTTAAATCCATGTAATCAGCAAGCCTATTAACCAAATCGGTCTGATCAACAAGAGTTTGAGCAACCTGAGCATATGAGTTTCTCAACACCTCATTAAACTGTGAGTCATTCACAGTAAACATATCCTGCTCAAGTTTTTCTTTAGTCGATACAGGATCAATATTGAGTATATCCAAGATAAGATCAATGGATATAGATCCTTTCTGATAAAGCTGAAAAGCTGCATCAAAAAACTGCTCATTATCACGGATAGAAAGCCGTGTGAAACTCAGTTTAGGATATAACAATTCTTCATTACCAAACTCATCAATCTCAACAAAACCTTTTTTTCTTGCAACAGGCTTAAATAAATACTCCTCTACATAGTCTTGTATAACTTCCCTATAAAGCAAATACATTTGATTCATAACTTCGAGGGAAACACGACTACCACCATAACTCCCCTCTCCAGTCAATACCTCTCGTGTCACACCAAGACCAGCAAAGAGTCTGTTAAGAGCCCCCTC
>DATGCT010000038.1:0-5867 GCA_035311565.1 Minisyncoccota bacterium
TCATTCGGTGGATTTCGTCAATAAAGAGTATTTCGTGGGGTTCTATGTTTGTGAGAATGGCGGCCATGTCACCTGTTTTTTCTAGAGATGGACCGGAGGTGGTTTTTATCTGAGCCTCCATTTCTTTTGCGATTATATGAGCAAGGGTGGTTTTTCCTAACCCTGCTTGACCATGAAAAAGGAGGTGGTCACAGGGTTCCTCCCTTTGTTTAGCAGCCTTAATAATTAACCTAAGGTTATTTTTAATTTTTTCTTGACCTATGTAGTCTTCCCATTCTTTAGGTCTTAATATAAGCTCTAGAGTCTTTTTCATATATTTTTATAAAGTTGATTTATACCTTTATTATAACAAAAAACAGGAGTTGACATTCGTTTTTCTGTGTGTTATACTTTTGGACAGATAAGAGGTTCTGCCTAGGGACCTGTGGGTAAAATCTGGGGGTCGTTTCTAGAACTAGGATGTTTCGGCTTCGGCTGAGTCATTCCTCGAAACGACTCCCTACACCCTCCTCCGAGGCGAACATATTTTTGCCCACAGGTCTTTAAGCGGGACCTTTTTTATTTTGTTAAAGTTACCATTCTATCGGTCCGGTAAGTCTTTTTACTTCTTCAAAGCTGGTTATTCCCTGAATTACTTTTAATATTCCGTCTTCTTGCATGAAGACCATTCCTTGGTCTTTGGCTAGTTTTTGAAGTTCTATCTCAGTTGGGTTTTTGTATATTTCTTCTTCGATTTTATCGGATATTGTGAATAGTTCGAATATTGAGGTTCTACCTTTATATCCTATACCATTACATTTTTTACAACCTTCTGGATTAGCTTCATATATATTTATATCTTTATATTTTTCTTTATTTACTCGATCAGGAAGTTGGTCTATAAATTTATTTATTTTTTCTTTTGTTTTTTTATCTACTTCTTTTTTAATTTTACAGTGATCACAAAGTTTTCTGACTAATCTTTGGGCAATAATGATTGATAGGGCGGGACCCAAAACATTTGGTTTAGCGTTTAGGTCTAAGAGGCGAGGAATAGCGCCTACGGCATGGTTGGTATGAAGGGTTGAGAAGACCATATGACCAGTTAGGGAGGCGTTTAAAGCGATACCGGCTGTTTCAGAATCTCTAATTTCTCCGACAAGAATTACATCCGGGTCTTGTCTAAGAATTGATCTTAAACCGCTAGCGAAAGTGTAGTCGGCTTCAGGATCTGCTTGGGTTTGGGATATTCCTTCAATATGGTACTCGATAGGGTCTTCGATGGTGATTATTTTTATTTCTGGAGAAACTTTTTTTCTTAAAAAAGCGTAGAGGGTGGTTGTTTTACCTGAACCGGTTGGTCCTGTGTTTAGGATAAGTCCGTTTGGTTTACTTATTTCTTTTCTGATTATTTTTAAATCATCTTCTCTCCAACCAAGATCTTTCAGGTTGATTTTTAAAGATTCTGGATCGAGAAGTCGCATTACTACCGTTTCTCCATACTCTGAAGGAATTAAGGAGGTTCTTATTTCTATTTTTCTATCTGGAAGCTCGATTGTAAATCGGCCGTCTTGGGGTTCGTCTTTAATATTTAGTTTTAAACCGGATAATAGTTTAATTCTGGTAACGATAGAGTTTTGAGTCTTTAAAGATATTTTATCTGAGACGGTATGGAGCATACCATCTATTCTTACTCGTATCTCAGACTTTTTTTCTTCCGGTTCAATATGTACATCAGATGATTTTAAAGCTATTCCACCACCTAGTATTGTTTCTAATATCTCAGACGTTCTTTTGTTTTCTAGGTCTTTTGTTTTTTTAGAAAAATCTTCTATGTTATTTATCTCTTCTTTTATCTTTTCTATTTTTTCGGGGGTAATATCAACACTTCCGGTTATATCACCTGTTTTTTTCTCTACGTGTTTATAATATTCCCAGGTGTGTTCAAGGCCTGATTTTGAGGCTACAGCTATGGAAACGTCGTAATTTTCTTTAAGGTTATTTATTATTTTTTGAGCCTTTTTGTTTTCTGGGTCATAGACGGCTAGTTTAAGCTTATTTTTTATTATTTTAAGAGGGGAGAGGAGAGCCTCTCTTGCATCCTTTTCATCAACAAGTTTGAGAGCCTCTATTTCTGTAGGGGTTTTAACCGAGACTAAGTTGATATAGTCTAGGTTGTGCTTTTGGGCTCTTCTCTTAGCGTCTCTTTCTTCGGCTTCTCGACGTTGTTTTGATAAAAAATTATCTAAGTCTTTTTTGTTTTCCATTACTTTAAGGGTAGTTTGTTTATTGTTTTTTGACAAGGTTTATTGTTTGACTGTGTTTAATATTAATGATATAATATGGTTAGAAAATAAAAAATTAAATATAAGGAGGTAGTTATGAAAAGGATGATTTTTATATCAATATTTTTATTTCTGATGGTGATGTCTGGGTGTAGCGCTATCAGTAGAGATTCTCGGGTTGTGATAGAGTTTCCGAGTGTTGTAGAAGATATAACAAGAAGGACAGATGTTCCGGTGTACAACAATTCCTCTTATTACACACAAATTTACATAAGAGGAGAGAAGGTAGCAGAGATGCCGCCCGGTGGTTCATTTCGAACCCAGGCTCACATTCCTTTTCGTGGAATGGAGGTTCCGGTGGCAGCTTTGATGTATAACGCTGCTGGAGAGTATGTTGGTTGCTATACTGATGTACTTCATTTGCATGAGTATAGAACGTCTGATATTCAGATATCAGATAGATATATTAAGTTTGTAGATGATGGTGAGCGTTTATCAGGGGCTAGGTATAAAAGCACTGGTAGGTCGGTGAGAAGTTTACCAATTCCAAGACTTAAACATACTCTAGGAATTCAGGTTGTGTATAACAGCAATTACCCAGGAGTGCTTCGAATTAATGGAGAACAAGTTAAACATTTTTCTGGTAGAGATGGTGACAGGATTTATTATAAAGAGTGGAATCTTATGAATTATCGTCAGTATGGAAACTTATACATTGATATAAAATACTATCGTGGCAATACGGTAGTAGGTTATTCCAGAAAAAAATCTGTGTATTTTCGAGTATCAAGACCAGAGGCGTATTGTTATGCCTTTGGGCCGGAAATATACAAATAAAATTTTATAACCCCGCACTTTTAAAAAGGTGCGGGTTTTTCTTTTTTTAAATAATGGTAGGATAATAACATGCCAGAGTTACCAGAAGTAGAAACCACTGTTCGTGGTTTAAGAAATAAAATAATAGGGAGAAAAATAAAAGGGGTTTGGACAGATTGGCCGAAGTATTTTAAAAACTCTTCTAAGGAAGAGTTTAAAGATTGTGTTATTGGAGAAAAGATAGAAGGAATAGAAAGGAAAGGAAAAAATATTTTATTTATATTAAGTAAAGAAAAAATATTATTGGTACACATGAAGATGACAGGCCATTTTTTGGTAGGTAAGTGGGAAGAAAGAAAAGGAGTTGATAAGGTGTATAATAAAAAGTGGGAGGATGAAAAATGGATTCCTGAAAGTAGAACCGGGAAAATGATGGATCCTAAAAATCGTTTTATTCGGTTAATATTTTATTTAAATAATAATCAGATGTTAGCTTTATCTGATATGAGAAGATTTGCTAAAGTTATTTGTGGAGCTAAGGAAGAGATTTTAAATTCAAGAGACTTGGATTTAGGAGTTGATCCTTTAAGTAAAGATTTTAGCTTTGAAGTCTTTAAAAATATTTTATCTAATCGGAGAAAACGAATTAAAACCTTGTTAATGGATCAGAAGATAATAAGCGGAATAGGAAACATATACTCAGACGAGGTGTTATGGAGAGCTAAGATTCATCCGTTAACACCATCTAATGAAATTAAAGAAGATAAAGTAAGAGTTTTACACCAAGAGATTATCAATATTTTAAGGAGGGCTGTTAAGTTAGGTGGTACAAGCACTGATGATTTTAGAGATCCAAACGGAATAAAAGGGCGTTATGGTAGAGAGTTAGATGTTTATCAAAAAGACGGGGAAAAATGTAAAAGGTGTGGAGGTGAGATTACAAGGATTAAGATAGGGGGTAGGTCAGCAAGGTTTTGTCCAAAGTGTCAGAAAAAATAACTTAACGAATTTATGATAATAACTTTATACGGAAAAGATTCATACATAAGAAAGAATAAAAAACAAGAGTTGATTGATTCTTACAAATCTAAGCATGAGGATGCTGACGTGGTGTTTTTTGATTTAGATGAAGATAAAGAGGCTTGGATTGAGGTTAAGGATTTTTTAAAGCAACCATCTATGTTTGTGGATTCCAAGCTGGCAGTTGTAAAAAATGGAACCAAGGTTTCTAAAAAAGAATGGAGAGAGGTTTTAAAGTCTTATTTAGAAGATAAAAGCGTGTTTATTATTTTTTCTCAAGAAAGAAAACCAAGTAAAAAGTTCAGGTTTTTATTAAAATCACCCGCTAAAATTCAAGAATTTAAAGAGTTAGAAGGAAAGAGGCTTCTTAGATTTTTTAATAAGGAGTGTAAAAAAAGAGGGGTGATTTTTTCAGAGCCTGCCAAAAGATATTTTCTATTTTATATTAAAAATAACAAGTACAGGAGTTGGAGGGTAATAAATCAATTAGACAAGATTGCTTTAGCGGGTTTTGGGTCACCAATTAGTAAAGAGGAGTTAGAGGAGATTGTAGAATGGGATAATAAAGAAGAGATTTATAAAATCACCGGGAAGATAATGAGTTCTAGAAGTATCCCCAAAAGTTTAATTTATTTGGAAAGTTTGTTTTTGAATAAAGAATCTATGAGCCATGCTTTTAATTCATTAGGTTATAAAGCAAAAGGTAGTAATGCTGAGAGATTAAGCAAATATGACGTTTCTATAAAGTCTGGTGGGTTAGAATATGAAGAAGCTTTACTTTCTTTTATTTTAGATAAAGTATAGTAATCCAACCTTTCAAAATGTGGATAACTTTTATGTATTTAGCCTAAGTTTATTATTTTGTGTTATAATAAGTTACATAAGAAAGATTTTTATTTAATTATTAATAAAAGGTCGGGTTTAAGTAAATAAGATAATAAAGTTAAAAATGGAAAGTAAAGGTTTTACATTAATAGAGCTTTTAGTAGTAATAGCTATTTTAGCAGTATTAGCAGTAGCGGTTACTTTAATATTAAATCCGGCTCAACTTGTCAGGCAGGGTAGAGATTCAACAAGAATGTCAGACTTGGCTGCAGTTCATAGAGCTATTGGTTTGTATCTTGCTGACCGACAGGAGGTTACGTTTTCTGATGTTACTAACTGTACAGCAGGTGGGACAGCTCCTACTTCAGGATCTTGCACTGAGATTGCTACAACGACTGTTGACAGTAATGGATGGGTGCCAATTGACTTTACCGCTATGTCAACCGGAGCACCGTTATCTCGATTACCACTTGATCCAGTGAATAGCACCGATCATTTTTATGTCTTTGATTCTAATGAGGATGAAGAGTATGAGTTAAATGCTGCTATGGAGAGTAATCGTTATTCTAGTAGCGGGCCTGCGGATAATGATGATGTGGAAAGTACCGATGGAGGTGACAATGATGATTGGTATGAAATAGGTAATGATTCTGATTTAAATCTCTAAGCTAGAGTTTTAAATATATATAATTAAACACCCTGGTTTTGTTACCAGGGTGTTTTTTATATTTCAAATATACAGTAAGGATGTTCTTTTGTATAATTAAAGTACTTGTTAGTTTTTTGAATTAGGCATTTAACATGAATTTAGATAATAACCAAGCTTTCACTCTCATAGAGTTGTTGGTAGTAATAGCTATCCTCTCAATATTAGCGGTAGCGGTTACTTTAATACTAAATCCGGCTCAACTCATCAGGCAGGGTAGAGATTCTACCAGACTA
>DATGCT010000039.1:0-2645 GCA_035311565.1 Minisyncoccota bacterium
TGATCAAACTTTTTCTGTTCCTCCAATTCTTTTTCGAGCTCTTTCGCTCTTGAAGTTATACTCTGTTGGCTTTCCCATAACTTCTTGTAGAATTCAATCCTGTTAATAAAGAAATCATCTGTAAAAGGCTTAATTAGATAATCAACAGGAGACCCCCGGTATCCTGTATGGCTAGAACAATCAGATTCCTCAAGCAGTAAAATAAGAGGAAAAGTTGATTCCATTTCCTGTAAATCGCCACTAAATACTTCAATTTGACTACCTAAAATATCTTCTCTGCTAATAATCAAGTCTGGATGGTAGGTGGTTAATTCTGACCTGATATCAGCCGAAGATGATACTAAATCAACATGGTATCCATTCCTGGTTAATAATTCCCTCTCCTCCCGAAATTGAATATTCTTATTAATAATGAATAATATTGTAAAATCAGACACCATCCATCTTCGTTATTAGAAAATAGTAAATATAAAGAAATTTTATGGTTTAAAAACTATAAGAAATAGAAGAATTAAACCTGATAAAATTCAAACCATTCATTTAAAAATATTGACAATTAATTTTTTAAAATCAAGAAAAATCTTAATTTTGCAACTCATTTACTCAATGAAAATAATGTCTAACTTACTAATTATTAAGAACTAAACGAATGACACAACAAGAAGAAAAAAAACCAAACGAAACGAGTAGCCAGGAAAATCAGGCCAAAGAAACGGAAAACAATGAAAAGGTTGAACCCCAATCAACTGAAGCTCAAGAAAAGACTCAGGAAGAATCTTTAGCAGAAGAAGAAAAATCTGAAGCTCCCCAGGAAGAGAGTAAGAAGCCTCTTGATGACAAAAAAGAGGAAACTCCACAGCAAGAAGAATTTGACTGGGATAATATAGACGCTGACACTGATGACTACAAACCTGAGGAAAGAGAAAAGTATCAACAACTCTATGATCAGACACTTTCTACCATAAAAGAAAAAGAAGTGGTTGAAGGAACTGTTGTTTCTATCACCAAAAAAGAGGTAGTAATTAACATTGGCTATAAATCTGAAGGCGTAGTAAGCAAAAGCGAGTTCCGCCACAATCCTGATTTAAAACCGGGTGATAAAGTGGAGGTATACATTGAAAGCCAGGAAGACAAAGATGGCCAGTTAATTTTATCTCATAAAAAGGCAAGAACCCTTAAAGCATGGGAGCGAGTCAATAAAGCTTATGAAAACGATGAGATCATTCAGGGACATATTAAATGCCGAACAAAAGGTGGAATGATTGTAGATGCCTTTGGTATCGAAACATTTCTCCCGGGATCCCAGATTGACGTAAAACCCATCAGGGATTACGATGCCTATGTAGGAAAAACAATGGATTTCAAAGTAGTAAAAATCAACCACGAGTTCAAAAATGTGGTTGTTTCTCATAAAGCTATTATTGAGGAAGAACTTGAACAACAGAAAAAAGAAATTATTTCCAAACTTGAAAAAGGTCAGGTACTCGAAGGTACTGTCAAAAATATTACTTCTTACGGTGTATTTATCGACCTGGGTGGTGTTGATGGACTTATCCACATCACTGATCTGTCATGGGGTCGCGTAAATCATCCTGAAGAAATTGTTGAGCTCGATCAAAAACTAAATGTAGTAATCCTTGACTTTGACGATGAGAAAAAACGAATTGCTTTAGGACTAAAACAACTTACTCCTCATCCGTGGGATTCTCTCGATCCAAATCTCAAAATAGGCGATGTTGTAAAAGGAAAAGTTGTTGTTTTAGCTGACTATGGTGCATTTGTTGAAATTCAGCCTGGTGTGGAAGGCCTTATACACGTTTCTGAAATGTCATGGTCACAACATCTGCGCAGCGCACAAGAATTCCTGAAAGTTGGGGACATTGTTGAAGCTCAAATATTAACACTCGACAGGGAGGAAAGAAAAATGTCGCTTGGTATCAAGCAACTTAAGCCCGATCCATGGGAAAATATTGAAGAAAAATATCCTCTCGGAAGTAAGCATAAAGCTAAAGTCAGAAACTTTACAAACTTTGGTGTTTTTGTTGAGATAGAAGAAGGAGTCGATGGACTTATTCACATATCGGACCTTTCATGGACCAAAAAAATTAATCACCCGGCAGAATTTACTTCTATCGGTGAAGAGATTGAAGTGGTAGTGCTGGATATTGATAAAGAAAACCGAAGACTTAGCCTTGGACATAAGCAATTGGAAGAAAATCCGTGGGATATATTCGAATCAGTTTTTAAAGAAGGATCTATTCACGAAGGTACAGTAATAAATGTCTTTGATAAAGGAGCTATGGTATCATTGCCTTATGGTATTGAAGGTTTCGTTTATCCAAAACATCTGGTAAAAGAAGATGGTACAACAGCCAAAGTGGATGAAAAACTTAAATTTAAGGTCACAGAATTTAACAAAGAAGCCAAAAAAATTGTACTTTCGCATAGAAGGGTGTACGAAGATGAGAAAAAAGATAAAGAAAAAGCTCAATCTAAAAAGACCCGAAAAAATGTGAGCCAGGTGAATAAGAATGCAGAAAAGACTACATTGGGCGACATTTCAGATCTTGCTTCTTTAAAGAATGAAATGGAAGATCAGGATGCTCAAAAACTAAAAGAAAGAGCAGAGAAAGCTGAAAAAGAAA
>DATGCT010000040.1:0-4108 GCA_035311565.1 Minisyncoccota bacterium
GTCAGCTCACAAAAAGATTAGGAGTTGTTGAGATTAATGTAGTGGCTCATGGAGGGTATTCTGACTTGAAAGACTTTCTTAGGTTTTTAGAAACAAACGTAAGAGTGTTTAATGTTCAAAGTTATGGGTTTGTTGCAAAAAGGATAGAGAAGACAGGGAACATGAGTTATAACCTAAGCATCCAGTTTGATGCTTATTATCAAGAAAGTTAATTTAAAATAATTTATGGCAATTTCAATAAAAGAAGATAAAAAAGGAGTTAACTGGGTAAGCATTTTAACGATATTTATAATAATCGTGGTTGTTTTTGCTGGGGCTTACTTCCTTTTCTTTAAAAAACCAGAATTAGTAGAGGTAGTAGTTCCAGGAAGATTTGAAGATATTAGTAAGTTTTCAGATATAGAGTTTAATCCAAGAAAAGTTTTGGAGTCTTCTGAGTTTAAAGTTTTAAGACAGTTTCAGACTGATGTTGAGGTTTCGACGCCGGGGAAGAGTAATCCATTTATGCATTAATACAGATGGATGATAAAAAGCTTTTTGATGAATTAGTTAAAAAAGGTTTACTAAGCCAGGAGAAAGCAGATGAAATTTTGAAGGGAGTTGAGCTCTCCGGAAAGTCTGCTGAAGATGTGATATATGATGAAAGGATTGCTGATGAAGAAACTGTTGCTAAGTTGAAATCGGACATTCTTGATATTCCATATAAGGAGGTAGATCCGAAAGATATTTCGGAGGATGTTTTTAATTTAATTCCATATGAAACTTCTAAAACATACCGGGTAATTCCGATTGAGAAGAAGGATGATATGCTGGTGGTGGGTATGGAAGATCCTAATGATTCTCAGGCTCAGAATGCTTTGAAGTTTATTGCTAAAAGATTGGGTTTGAGCTTGGGGGTGTATATTATTTCCTCCTCTGTTTTGAGAGCAGTGTGGGACAGGTATCAGCCTTATGAAAGCGAGATAAACGCAGCAGTGAAACAGTTGAGTGGGGTGGGTGAAGAGGACGAGGCTTTGGTTGGTTTGGATGAGCAGATGGAAAAGTCTCAGGACGCTCCAATCATTAAGATTGTGGCCTCAACTTTGAAAAGAGCAGTTGATGTTAAAGCTTCTGATATTCATATTGAACCGGAAAGAGATAGGGTTAGGATTAGATTTAGGATAGATGGTGACCTGCAGGAGGTAGCAGAGATTCCGGCAAAGTTGAGTAAGTCTTTGATTTCTAGAGTAAAAGTTTTAGCTCAGTTAAAATTAGATGAAACAAGGATACCTCAAGACGGGAGGTTTAGAACGATAGTGTTTGGAAAAAGTATTGATTTTCGAGTAGCTACATTTCCTACCCCTTCAGGAGAGAAGGTGGCTATTCGTGTGTTAGATCCTGAGGCAGGAGTGAAGAGCATAGAGGAGTTAGGGTTGAAGGATTACAACATGGAGATTTTAAAAGAAGCGATTGAGGATCCGTACGGGATGATTTTGATAACTGGTCCAACTGGTTCTGGTAAATCTACAACCTTGTATGCGGTGATGAACAAGTTGAATACTGAGGAAGTTAACATAGTTACTTTAGAGGATCCGGTAGAGTACTTTATGCCAGGCTTGAACCAGTCTCAGGTAATGCCTGAGATTGGGTATAGTTTTGCTTCTGGGCTAAGACAGATTTTGAGACAGGATCCGGATATTATAATGGTGGGTGAGGTTCGTGATAAGGAAACGGCTGGTTTATCAGTCAACGCAGCTTTAACTGGTCATTTAATGTTGTCTACCTTGCATACTAATAACTCTGTAGGGGTGGTCCCAAGGTTAGTTGATTTAGGGGTGCCTAGCTTTCTTCTTTCTTCTTCTTTGAATATAATGGTGGCTCAGAGGCTGGTTTCTAAGCTTTGTCCGAAGTGTAAGAAGAGGATGAAGGCGCCAGAGAGGATGCAGAAGATGATAGAAAAAGAGATTGATCAGATGCCGGAAAATGTTCAAAGAATGGTTCGGTCAAAGTATGAAAAGCCTTATCATATATATGTACCCGAGCCTCAAGATAATTGTGAGGTGTGTAATGGGAAAGGAATGTCGGGGAGGACAGCAATATTTGAAATATTTAAAAATACTGATGAGCTTGATAGTATTATCTCTTCCGGATTTACAGAACAGAAATTATGGGAGGAAGCAGAAAGACAGGGGATGGTTACTCTACGTCAAGATGGTATTATAAAAGCATTAGAGGGAAAGGTTTCGTTAGAGGAAGTTTTAAGAGAAACTGAAGAATAAAAATATGTCTGAAAAAGATTACAAGAAAAAATTAGAGCAGTTGTTATTAGCAACAGCTAAGCAAAATGCTTCGGATCTGCATATTTCGGTAGGGAAAAGACCGACGATAAGGATTGATGATGTTTTGGTTCCTTTAGCTAAGGAAAATATTTTACATAAAGAAGACACAGAAGGTTTAGTAATGGCTTTATTAGATGAGGAGCAGAAGGATGAGTTTTTTGAGAAAAGGCAGTTAGATTTTTCTTATAACTTTAAGGATAAAGCCCGGTTTAGGGTTAATGTGTATTTCCAAAGAGGATTTATGGCTGCAGCGCTTCGTCTAATTCCTTCAAGAATTAGAACTATTGAAGAGTTGAACCTGCCTCCTATTCTTCATGACTTTGCGAAGCTTCAGCAGGGTTTTGTGTTGATGGTGGGGCCAGCAGGACATGGTAAGTCTACTACTTTAGCGGCGTTGTTAGACGAGATAAATCATAATAGAACAGATCACATTATTACAGTTGAGGATCCTATTGAGTATATATTCTCTCAGGACAGAGCAATGATCTCTCAAAGAGAGGTGGGTTCTGATACACCTTCTTTTCATGTGGCGTTGCGTTCTATTTTACGTCAGGATCCAGATGTTATCATGCTGGGAGAGATTAGAGATCCTGAAACGATGGCTGCGGCAATGACTTCGGCTGAAACGGGTCATTTAGTATTTTCCACCCTACATACTAACTCAGCTTCTCAAACTATTAATAGAATTATAGATTCTTTTCCTTCTAATCAACAAGGGCAGATTGCTTCTCAGTTAGCTGGCACGTTAGTGGCAATTGTGTCTGAAAGATTAGTGCCGAGGATAGGAGGAGGAAGAGTTCCGGCTACCGAGATATTGTTAGTTAACTCTGCAGTGCAGAATCTTATTAGAGAAGGGAAGATATATCAGATAGATTTGGTGATTGAGACTAGTGTGCAGGAAGGGATGATATCCTTGAATCGTTCTTTGGTTAGTTTGGTGAAGAGAAATGAGATATCAATGAAGCAGGCAGAAAGCTATTCTTCTAATCCTTCAGAGTTGAAGTTGTTGATGCAGCGAATGGATTAGGTTGGTAGGTTTGGTTTATAATGTAAATAAGGTAAATAATTTAATTTATTAATAAAAGTGAAGTTTTCATACAAAGCAAGAACAGAGGACGGACAGCTTCAGGTAGGGAATGTAGAAGCTTCAAGTCGTGATTCAGCCATTAACATATTAAATGGCCATGATTTGTATGTTTTAAATATAAAGCCGGTAGTTAAGGAGAAGTGGTACGATAAGTTTTCAAACTTTTTTAAGAGGGTAAAGGTGAAAGATTTAATGGTCTTTACCAGACAGTTTGCCACCTTACTTGCTTCACAGGTGCCTCTTGTTGATAGTTTGAACAATCTTTATAAGCAAACTAACAACCCTATTTTAAAAGAGGCTATTGTTGATATTTCTAATGATGTAGACGCTGGTTTTTCTTTGTCTCAAGCGTTAGAGAGACAAGGTTCAATATTTTCTGATTTTTATATAAACATGGTTAAATCAGCTGAGGTGACTGGTAGGTTAAGCGAGGTTTTAGAGTTCTTAGCTGATTATCTGGAAGATAAAGCAAGTCTTACTTCAAAAGTTAAGAACGCAGTGACTTATCCGGTGTTTATAATAGTGTTATTTTTCATAGTTATTATTTTGATGGTGACAATTGTGTTGCCTCAGATTACACCTTTATTTGAGGACTCTAGCATGAATGTGCCGGTGATAACCCAGATAGTAATATTTATCGGTGAGTTTTTGGTTGATTATTGGTGGGCTTTGTTAATCGCCTTTATGGCGGTAGGAATAGTAG
>DATGCT010000041.1:0-2547 GCA_035311565.1 Minisyncoccota bacterium
CCTCGGCCTGTAGAATAAGCTTTCTCTAAATCATCAGCATTATAAATAATTCCTCCCGTAGGGAAATCAGGTCCAGGAAGGTGCTGCATAAGATCTTTCACTGTAGCATCAGGATTTTCAATAAGATGTTTAGTAGCATCAATAATTTCTCCAAGATTATGAGGAGGGATGCTGGTCGCCATACCAACAGCAATACCCATTGTGCCGTTTAAAAGAAGACCCGGAACTTTAGCTGGGAGATAATCCGGTTCTTGACGAGTATTATCATAGTTTTGAGACCAGTCTACTGTATCTTTCTCAATGTCCTGCAAAAGCTCCTCAGCAATTTTAGTGAGCCGTGCTTCTGTATAACGCATTGCAGCCGGTGGATCACCGTCAATTGATCCCCAGTTACCTTGACCTTCAACAAATGTATACCTCAATGAGAAGTCCTGAGCCATTCTAGCCATTGCATCATACACAGCAGAATCACCGTGTGGATGATAACGCCCTAGAACAAGACCAACGACATTAGCTGATTTCCTAAACTTAGAATTATGAGTGAGATTATCATCCCACATTGACCAAAGAATTCTTCTCTGAACAGGTTTAAGACCGTCTCTTATATCGGGAATTGCCCGAGAAACAATAACGGACATTGCATAATCAATATAAGAAGTTTTTAATTCTTCAGTTATTTCAACTTCTTTTAATCTATCAGCAACAGGTTCTTCCTCTTTTTCTTCTTTTTTATTTTTTTTCTTTTTCTTTTTTGCCATAATTAATTTTAATTTTCAGGTGTATATTCTTTTACGTTATTAAATTTATCTTTTGTGTTAGAAATAAAGTTTTTTGTTTTAGCAACTAAACTTTCAACGCTTTTTGATATCGACTGAGATGTAATTTTAAAACCTCTTGAAAACACAGATAATGGTGAATCAGAACCTTCTTCTTGAGCTATGTTTTCGGTTGTTGTAGAAGAAACTGCGGGATCTAATGAATTAATTTCAGGCACTGTCAGATTAAGATAACCAACCCAAATAGAGATGACGATGATCATGGCAATTATTGTGCTTCCTATAAGCCAGTTACGTTTTGTTTTTCTATCAGATCTTCTAATCTTTTTTATTTTGGAATCAACTGCTTTTGTTCCTTTTTTAAAAATCTCTAAAAATCTCATCTATCTTATGATTTTAGCGGCTGTATCTCCATTTCACCTTTAGAAATATCGCTTTTTCTTAAGGTAATCTTTTCTTCAGAACTTACATCTTCATTATTAAACTCTTTCAGGAGGCTTTTAAGATTTTCTCCTTCAGAAGGAATAATGAAAGCAGGTTCCATCTGGCGAATAAATTGAGCCAGCTCGCTTGATTTAATCATATCTCCATCTTTTGTAGGAAATACTACTATATCAACATCGGTTAAAAATTCTTGTAGTTCTTCTTTTGGGGTTTCTTCAAGAGCGCCAATGATAACAAAACGAAAACCATCAAAGTCTAATCTATAAATGGTTTTCTCAATATCACTAGAAGACGACTGCCATCCTCTGATTCTTATTCCTCCTTTTTCATACTCTCCAGCATGACTAACCCAAAAAACATCGTCGTCTTTTGAAGGTTTTTCAACTTCGGCAGGTCTTTTTGTATTTAATATAATGTTAGCACCGCGAAACGAACGTTGGTCAGTAGGGTCTACTAAAATAATATCGTTACCCGACTGCAACTTAAAATAATTATCGTCGTGATAGGTTATAATCATAAAATATTCAAATTAAATAGTGCCTATCAAGCACTTATTTTTAGAGTCTTATAGATTTATTAACTTATCTTAATTATCGCACAATGAGGTCTTTTTGCAAGCTGTAAAGGCTTGAAAAGGTTTAAGTTTATGATAATCTAGATTCTACGGGCTATGGGTCCATTAATACAAAATATGACAACAAAACCACAAAACAATTCTTTTATAGAGTTTATAAAAACTCATCCAGATCATTTTACTTTCCTAAAGCCAGGAAACCTGGTTGAAGGAGAAGTTATTGATAAAAGCTCACGAGAGGTATTGGTTGACCTTGGACAATATGGAACAGGAATAATTTATCGTGGAGAACTTCTAGGAGCAAAGCATGCTTTAAAAGAGTCTGATGTTGGTGACAACATTCAGGCTAAAGTTCTTGATATAAACAATGATGAAGGTTTAGTAGAACTATCATTATCAGAAGCAGAAAGACAAAAAAGTTGGGTAAAAATAAAAGAAACTTATGAAAAGGAAGAAGTTATTACAGTAAAACCATATTCTGCAAACAAAGGAGGCTTACTAATAAAAATCAAAGGCGTTCAAGGATTCCTTCCAGCTTCTCAATTAACTCCTGAAAATTATCCCGAGGTAGAAGGAAATGATCCGAAAAAAATTGAAGAAGAGCTTAAAAAACTAGTGGGAGAAGAATTAGAAGCTAAAATAATTGATGCGAAGCAAGAATCTGGAAAGTTGATTGTATCTGAAAAAGCAGCTAATGAAAAAAGTACACGGGAGCTGGTAAAAGATTATGAAGAAGGACAAATAATAAAAGGA
>DATGCT010000042.1:0-3716 GCA_035311565.1 Minisyncoccota bacterium
TATCGCTTTAGCGATTTTTTTGGAAGATGGAGGGTCTGTTTTTGTTAGGATTCCAAGGGTTAGCGAAGGCAGGGTTATTGGGATGTATAAGTTTCGTTCCATGGTAGAAGGAGCATTTGATATGAAAGATGATTTAATAGATTTAAATGATAGGGATAAGAGAGGGCCTTTTTTTAAGATTGAGGATGATCCACGATTGACGAAGGTAGGGAGGTTTTTGAGAAAGTTTCGAATAGATGAGTTTCCTCAGTTTTTTAATGTTTTAAAAGGAGATTTATCCGTGGTTGGTCCAAGGCCTCATGAGCCTCGGGAGATAGTAGATTATCCTGAAGAATATTCTGATATACCTGGGTATAAGGCGGGGATTACAGGTTTGTCTCAGGTAAATGGTGCTTCAGGGCTTCATTATTTAGAAGAGATGAGGTTGGATAAGTATTATATAGAACACCAGTCTTTTTGGTTTGATATTAAGATTTTATTAAAATCTATATGGGTTTTTATTTCCGATCCTTCAGGAGTTTAGGTTGACTTAAAAATTATTATTTGGTATTGTTTTGGTAGTAAATTTGAAAGTAAATAGGAGGTGTTTATGAAATTGAAATCAGTTGGTTTTCCTGATTATATAAAAGTTTCAGATGAGGACCAGGAATATTGTAGTCCTGAATGTCCTTTTTTAATTTGTGCTCCAGGATTGTGTGTAAGAGAGAAGGGCTGTGAGTTATTTGATGAGATTCTGAGGGTTGGTTTGAAAGGTAATGTAGAGAGATGTAATGAATGTAAGCGAACTTTTAAAGATAAGGAGGATTGACATGTTATTAACTAATAATAGGAGTTTAGAGATCATGGTTTCAGATAAAGAGCATTGCGGAGATTGTCGGTGTGTGATTGATTCCTGGTGTGTTCATGATAAAAAGCAGTGTAGTATATTCGGTGTTTCTTTGAAGGAAGATGGTGATGATTTTTTACGTTGCAAACGGTGTAAGAAAATGTTTCAAGCAAAGAAGGAGAAGGTATGAGAGTAGGAGAAATAGTACTTGAGATATGCGTGGATGATGATGACAGTGCTTGTTGTTCAGGTGTTTGTGATTTTTTTGAGTGTGAGTCCGCAAACGATGGGATTGCAAGAATGATTAAAGCTCGTTGTACCCGTTTTGATAAAGAACTGAAGGCCAAGCGAGGCATTCCAGTTTTGAAGTTCAGACGGTGTCAAGCTTGTATAAAAAAGTTTGGTTGATTAAAGAGACCATAAGATTTTATATCTTGTGGTCTTTATTTTTTGACAATTATTTTTTCGGGCCATATTATTTAAATGGATTTTTAAAACTTAAATAGGAGGGATTATGTTAATAGATAGAATTGAGAGAAATATTATTGCTAAAGATTCTTCTGTTCGTCATTGTTCTAAGGATTGTGATTTTTTTGAGGTTCGTAAAAAAACCGTAGGTTTTGTTCAGGTAAAGCATGCGAAATGTATTTTGTTTGACCTTGTTTTATCTGAGGAAACAGATGGTAAGGGTGGTACTGTGTATAGAAGGTCTGTTAAGTGTCTGAGGAGATATGGTACTACTGGAGATTGAGTTTAGAACCGTCCTGCCCAAGGGCGGTTTTTCTTTTGGATTTAGTTTTATTGTTGTAGAATGTAAGGTATGAAAGTTGCAGTATTACATGATTATTTAAATCAATATGGAGGAGCGGAGAGGGTGCTTGAGGTTATCTTAGAGATGTTTCCTGAGGCAGATTTGTATACCTTACTTTATGATCCGGAAGAATTACCTGCTGATTTTGAAGATAATTTTGAGAAGGCTAGTGCTTTAAACAATCGGTTGGTGAATAAAAACCATCGGTTGTTTATTCCTTTTATGCCTATGATGGCAGAGAGGTTAAGTTCAGACAAAGATTATGATCTGATTGTTTCTTCTTCTGCGGGATACGGAAAAGGTATTGGAGTAGAAGGGGATTTTCATGTTTGTTACTGTCATACTCCTTTAAGGTACGCTTGGGAGTTTAATGAGTTAGGTAGCTTTTCTTTTTCTCCCTGGGCTTTTTCAGGGGTTTTTAAGCCTGTTGCAGAGTATTTGAGAAAATGGGATAAAAAAGTATCTGAAGATGTTAATGTTTTTGTGGCAAACTCTTCTTATATTTCAGATAAGATTGATTCTTATTACGAACGTGATTCTCATGTTATATATCCACCGGTGGATATAACACAGTTTTATCCAGAGCCGGGGAGCTTGAATAATCATGATGGATATTATCTTATGGTAGGAAGATTTTTATATTATAAATTATTTGATTTAGGGATTAGAGTTTTTAATAAATTAGGAATTCCGTTGAAGATTGTAGGTTCAGGCCCAGAAGAGAAAAAGTTGAGAAAAATTGCTGGAGGTAATATAGAGTTTTTAAGTAATGTTTCAGACGATGAACTTCGAGAAATATACAGTAATGCGAAAGGTTTTATTTTCCCTCAGGTTGAGGATTTTGGTTTAGTAGCAGCAGAGGCTCAGGCATGTGGTTTGCCGGTAGTGGCGTATAATGCTGGAGGAGCAAAGGAGATAGTGGAAGAAGATAAAACCGGTGTTTTATTTGATGAACAAACTGAAGAGTATTTGGTTGATGCAGTTAAGAGGTTTGAGAAGATGAAGTTTGATAGAAAGTATATTGCAAGAAGAGCAGAGAAGTTTTCGGTAGAAAAGTTTAAAGAAAACTTTTTTGATATTTTAAAAAATCAAGGATTTGATTTTTAGAAATAACTCATCGGTTTGAGTTATTTATTTTTTGTAAAAGTTTCTTGTGATATTATTAAAATAATGAGTAAGAAAGAGGTTCCAAAGAAAAATATTGAACCGGTTTTGGTAGATATTAAAAAACCGGATTTTAATTATGATCAAACCAGGCGGTTTGATAGTTTAAATTTAAAACGAATATCAGGTGAGTATCAGGATGATCCTTCTAAGTTTTCTTGGGGGAGGGTTTTGAGATGGAGTATTGGGGTTGTTGTTTTTTTATTAGTGATATTCGGAGCTTTTGGGTTTATGAATGTAAAGAGCGCTAAAGTAACATTGGAGGCTAAGGGCGAGTCTGCTTCTTCTCATTTATTTCAATCCTTTGAAGCTATTAAAGATTTAGAAACTGAAGAAGCGAAGACTTCTTTGGTAAAGAGTAAGGAGAAGCTTCAAGAGATAGACAAGTTTATTAATGAGAACCCTAAGAACTTTGTTTTATCAGCTGGTTTTAAGTTTGTGCCTTTTTTAAAAAACATGGGTGGTTTTTTAAAGGAGGTTACAGAGTTTAACATTGATTTAATTAAGTTATCAGCCGTTCTTACCGAGTTGCAGCATAATGGTTTCTCTTATTTCAAAAAAGACGGGGAATCTTTATTGGATTTAATGAAGCAGGCCCAAGGTTTGGTAAAGGATATAAAGTCTGAAGTAGAGGTTTTAAGAAACAAATCTAATGAGATTAAGGGTTTGTCATATTTTGATAGAGTAGAGGAGTTATTGGAGAAAAATTATTTTGTTTATAGCAATAACCTATATGTGATAGAAGATTTTTTGGAGGGAGCTGTTGAGTTGTTTGAATCTAAAAAGCCTCAGCATATTTTGTTGATGTTTCAGAACTCTTCTGAGTTAAGGCCGGCCGGAGGTTTCTTAGGTAGTTACGGCGACCTTATTATCCAGAATGGTCAGATGAAAGATTTGATAGTGGAAGATATATAC
>DATGCT010000043.1:0-2803 GCA_035311565.1 Minisyncoccota bacterium
TTTAAGATGCATTTCATCATCCTCGGTATTTTTTCAGGGTTATGGCTTAAATCAGCGTCAATTACCCCTAAAACCTTACCTTTTGCTGATCTCCACCCTTTTGATACCGCCGAAGCTAACCCTGACTTATTAGGTCTGTGAATAACCCTAACCTCTTTATTTTTTTGAGAAAGGATATCTAATATTTCTCCTGTCCCATCCGGAGAACTGTCATCTACAAAGATTATCTCTCCTCTGATCTTGTTTTTCTTAAACTCCTTTATTATTTTTTCTGAAATATCCCTTACGTTGCGTTTCTCGTTATATGTTGGGATAATAATAGATAGGTCCATGTTTTTATTATTCTACCATGCTTAAAAAAATACTTTCAAAAATTAAAAGCAAAGAGTTTTGGATTTTTGTTCTTGTTGCTTTCAGTTTTGTTTTAATTAAAGTTTTTCAGATCAAGTTTAAGTTTAGTGATGGAAATATTTATTTTTATATGGGGGATGCTTTATTAAGAGGAGAACTGCCTTATGCTGATTTTTTCTTAGCGAGCCCGCCTTTACAAGTCTTGGTTATCAGCGGGTTTTTAGGAGTTATTAGACTTCTTGGTTTAAAGTTAATTTTCCTAAAGCTTGTTCCTATTATTGCTTCTGTGATTTCTGCCTTTTTCTTGTACTTAATTTCTAAAAAAATTCTTCCCGCTTTTTACTCTTTAATTACGCCATTTCTTTATCTTTTTTCTTTTTCTGTTTTAACTACCAGTGATTATTCCAGTGGAGTTCATTTAACTACTATGTTTTTTGTTATTAGCCTCTACTTCGTGGTTAACAAGAAAAAGCCTTTATGGGGTGGGGTATTTTCAGCCCTTGCTCTTTTAACCAGATTGTACGTAGCTCCTGCTATCCTTGGGCTTTTAATCTACCTTCTGCTGAAGGACAGGAAAAACTTTCTTCGTTTCTCTTTGTCTCTTGGTTTAATTTTTGTTTCTATTAACCTAGTTCTTCTAGGATTTTTTGGTGCTGATTATTTTGAATCGGTCTATAGATACCATCTCTTAAAATCAGAAGGATTATCCAAAACTAAGGTGCTGACCTTCTTTGTCAATTGGGATCTTATCTTATTAATTCTTGCTGGAGGTGTTTTATTTTTGAAGAGGAAAAAAGAAGTTTTGTTGCCTTCTCTTGTAATATTGACCACAGCTTTATTCTTCATCACTTATTCTGATATCTATTATCTTTACCTTGTTCTTCTTATCCCTGCTTTGAGTCTTTTAGCGGGCTGGACTATCTATCGTTCTTCTCAGTACTTTTTCACAAGAAATTCTAATGTATTTAAACTGTGCTTTGTGTTTTTATTAACTGCTCTTCTTATCTTTGTTTTTAGTTATAATACTGCTTTTTATATAAAAGATCATGCTTCTGTTGCTAACATAACCTTTCTTGATGATATATCTAAAGAGATAGAAGAGGGGAGTAAACCAGAGGCTAGGGTGTACGGCAGCTTTGATATTGCCCCTCTTGTGGCTTTAGAGTCCAACAGAAGGATAGCCGGTAACTTTATCGATACCAACCGAAAAACCTTCCTTACCGGGATGTATGATGTTCATAAGAGAACCCAAGCTTTAGAAGGGAAGGTCAAGTTTGTAATCTTGAGAGCTACTGTTAATAATCAGGGTCAGGTTATAAAAATGGATAACATAATAGAGAAGAGCTTTTTAGATAAAAAGTGTAAGTTGAAAAACACGTATTACACCACCAAAGACTACACTCAAAACGCCACCCTTCTTTTTGAGTGTTCGATTAACAACTCTAATAGAAATTAGTTTTCATAAATCCATCTTAAATGTTATAAATAACCTATGTCTAAATTATCAATAGGAATTGTTGGTTTACCAAACGTAGGTAAATCAACTCTTTTCAACATATTAACCAAGCAGTCTGTAACTAGTGAAAACTACCCCTTTGCTACCATTGATCCCAACATGGGGGTCGTGCCTGTTCCTGATGAGAGATTAGATAAACTTGCTGAGTTAAGTGATTCTCAGGAAAAGATCCCGGCTGTTGTTGAGTTCTATGACATTGCCGGTCTTGTAAAAGGAGCTAACAAAGGAGAAGGTCTGGGAAATCAGTTCTTGACTCACATTAAAGAAACTGATGCCATCCTTCATCTTGTTCGTTGTTTTAAAGGTAGAGATGTTATTCATATAGAAGGAGATACGGATCCTCTACGAGATATTGATACCATAGAGGACGAACTTGTTTTGAAGGACTTAGATGTGGTAGAGCGTCACCTTGATAAGGTGGAGAAAAAAGCGGAGTCCGGTGAAAAAGAAGCTCAAAGGGAGTATGATCTCTTAAATCAAATTCTTGATGTCCTGGATCAAGGCATGCCCTTGGCTAGTTCTGAGATAATAGAGGATGAAGAAATTGAAGATTTTACTACTAAACTAAACCTTCTTACCAGCAAGAAGCAGCTTTTCTTGTTAAACGGGGAAGAATCAGATGTTTCTGAGGAGGTAATAGAAAAAATAGATAATCTTAATTTTGATTACGTTATCGCTGATCTTGGTGATGAAGAAGTAGTGCCTGATGTTATTCAAAAAGCCTATGACACCCTTGACCTTATTAGTTTTTTCACAACCGGAGAAAAAGAGAGTAGAGCCTGGACCGTTACCAGAGGTTCTACTGCTCCTCAAGCTGCAGGTGTTATTCATTCTGATTTTGAAAAGAACTTTATCCGAGCTGAGGTAGTCACGTACGAAAAATTAATCGAAGCTGGAAGTTGGAGTGATGCTAGGAGTAACGGAGATATAAGAACC
>DATGCT010000044.1:0-2842 GCA_035311565.1 Minisyncoccota bacterium
CTTATGATATATTTGAGGTTAAGAAAGGAGACATTGAGGTATTAGAAGGTTTTGGAGAGAAATCAGCAGAGAACATAATAAATAGCATAGAAGATTCTAAAGAGATAAGTTTAAGCAGGTTTTTGTATAGCTTAGGCATCTTGCATGTTGGGGAAGAAACAAGTAGATTATTAGCAGCCATGATAATTAACCGAGGTAAAAAGGTAAAGGAGCCTGTTGATGTTTTGAGGTTTTTTGAGAATGTGTCGGTTGAAGATTTTGAGGGGATAGATGGAGTAGGAGAGGTTATGGCAAGAAGCATTAAGAAATGGTTTTCTAAAGATAAAAATAAGAAGCTTTTAAGGCGGTTGAGTAAGGTGGGGGTTGATTTGAAGATAGAGGTTAACGTAGAAGGGGGGAGATTAAACGGGAAACGTTTTGTTTTGACTGGTTCTCTTGATTCTCTAACAAGAGAGAAAGCAAAAGAGTTAATTTTGGATGAAGGAGGGTCGGTAGGTTCAAGTGTTAGTAAAAACACAGACTATGTGATCGTCGGGGAGAATCCTGGCTCAAAGTTAGAGGATGCTAAAGAGGTTGGTGTAGAGGTTTTAGAAGAAGAGGATTTCCTTGAATTATTAGGTAAATAAAAGTTAGTATATAAGATATATGAGTAAAGATTTAATCAATAAAAAATTAATTAGACATCTAGCTGGGCTGGTTAAATTAAGGCTTGGTGATGAGGTTGATGAACTAACGGATGATTTGAAAGAGATTGTTGACCACTTTAATGAGTTAGAAGAGGTTGATACAGAAGGGATAGAACCAGTTAGTGGGGGAACAGAGTTAATAAATGTAATGAGGGAAGACTCATATAACGATGAAGATTGTTTATCAAAAGATGAGGCAATAAAAAGCTTTCCTGAAGAAAAGGATGGTTATTTAAAGACACCATCAATCTTGAATCATGAATAAAGATTTAACTATTAAAAAATTTAGAGAAGGATTTTTAAACAAAGAGTTTTCTTCTTTGGAGGTAGTTAAAGATACTTTTAAACGGATTGAAGAAAAAGATGATGATCTGAAAGCTTATATTTCTTTAGATAAAGATTTAGCTTATGAACAGGCTGAGAAGGCTGATCTTGCTTTAGCAGAGAATAAAAATATTAGTTTAATTGAGGGATTACCTATAGCTTTAAAAGACAATATTTTATTGAAGGGGATGAAAACCACTGCCGCCTCTCAGATTTTGAAAGATTATAAGGCTAGTTATGACGCTACTGTGGTTTCTAAAATAAAAGAGGCAGGAGGAGTGTTTTTAGGGAAGACTAACTTAGATGAGTTTGCGATGGGGTCTTCAACTGAGAACTCAAGTTTTCAGGTAACTAAGAACCCCCATGACTTATCAAGAGTGCCTGGAGGCTCTTCTGGGGGATCTGCAGCAGCAGTAGCTTCAGGTGAGGCTTTAGCAGCCTTAGGTTCGGATACAGGGGGGTCTATAAGGCAACCAGCAGCTTTTTGTGGGGTTGTTGGTATGAAGCCGACATACGGTACAGTTTCTCGACATGGGTTGATTGCTATGGCTTCCAGTTTGGATCAGATAGGACCAATTACTAAAACAGTAGAGGATGCTAAAATTTTGTTTGAAGTAATAAAAGGTAAGGATAGATATGATTCAACTAGTACAGATGTTTCTTTAAAAGATAAGAGTTTGGATGATGTTAAAAAATTAAAGATAGGGGTGCCAAAAGAATATTTTGTTGATGGTTTAGATGAGTCTGTTAGAAAAGGAGTAGAGAAAGCAAGGTCCGATCTTGAAAGCTTAGGAATTGAGTTTGAGGAGGTGAGCCTTCCTCATACAAAGTATGCGCTTTCTGTTTATTACATAATTATGCCTGCTGAGGTAAGCACAAACCTGGCTAGGTTTGATGGAATTCGTTACGGGGAGAGAGAAGAGGCTTCTTCTTTGGAAGAGCTGTATTTGAACAACAAATCTTCTGGTTTTGGTGAAGAAACAAAAAGAAGATTAATTTTAGGGACATTTGTTCTATCTTCTGGTTATTATGATGCTTATTATAAAAAAGCTCAGAAGGTTAGAAGACTTATAAAAAATGATTTTGATAAAGTTTTTGAGGAGGTGGATCTTGTTTTGACTCCTACTACTCCTACCCCTCCTTTCAAGATTGGAGAGAAAACGGATGATCCTTTATCAATGTATCTTTCTGATTTATTTACTATTCCGGCTAACTTAGCAGGGTTACCGGCTATTTCTATTCCTGTGGCTGATTATTCAACAGAGGAAGGTTTACCGGTTGGTTTTCAGTTGATTGGTAAGCGTTTTGGTGAGAGTGATATATTTGGGGTAGGATCATTTTATGAAAAAATAAATAATTAATTTATGGGGGATGTATTAACTTTTTTAGCAGAAGAAGATTTGTTAGCTATTATCGTGAATGAGTCTGTTGATTTTTGGCCTGTTTTGAAAGATTTTGTTTTGAAGGCTTATTGGAGTGTGCTTGATAACATAGGTTGGATACAGTTTGTAGTGTTGTTTGTTTCAGGTGTTCTTCTAGTGGCAATAATTGTTTTAACCAAGAGAGGGAAGAGAGAGTTTGAACTGTTTCGAAATTTAGGGATAAAAGATTTATTAGGCTTGGGGGCTAAAAAACCAATAAAGTATTTAAAACAGTGGCAGAGAGTTAAAGAGAATTTAGAAAGTAAAGATAAAGAAAGGATAGCCATGGCTGTCATTGAGGCAAGGCATTTATTTCATAGATTACTAGAAGAAGCAGGTTATAGAGGGGAAGGTTTTGAGGCAAGGTTAAAGAAATTTTTAAGATCTTCTTCTTTTGAGGATGAAAACAGT
>DATGCT010000045.1:0-10349 GCA_035311565.1 Minisyncoccota bacterium
GGGTAACTCCTTCACGGTCACGGAGGTCAACAAAAATTATTTTTCCGTGATCACGACGGGAATCAACCCACCCCGCTAGCTCTATTTCCTCCCCTTCATGGTTTGTTATATCTTTTGAAAGTATTCTTGTCATAGTAGTAAAAATTTTAACATAAGAAGACGTTAGCTGGAAGTGAATATATCTAAGGTTCCTGAGCTAATCTTTATTTTCACCGTCCCATCTAAATCAGTACGATAGACCCGACTGTTTATTTTCCGAAGTTTGTTAATAACTTCATTGTGGGGATGGCCATAACTGTTCCCGCCTACTTCAATAACAGAAACTTCTGGGTCTACAGCATTTAAAAAGGAGGCAGAAGATGAATACTTTGAGCCATGGTGAGCAACTTTTAAAATATGGATATCACCTACTTTATTTTTGATTAACTCTTCTATCTTCTCTCCAATATCACCAGTGAATAAGGTTTGAGTTCCGTTGGTTTGAAGCTTCAAAACTAAGGAGGCTTCGTTTAGATCATTTATTTTCTTATTTGGTGATAAAACTGTAAACACTGAATTTTTATATTTTATTCTATCTCCAGCTTGAAGTTTAATAATTTTTGATCCGTTATCAGATATTGCTTTCTCTAAATCCTTTAAAGCAGAACTATCACCTTTTTCACCGTTATACATAAAAGCGCCTACTTTGTATCTTTTAAAAACATCAATTAAACCTCCAAAATGGTCAGCCTGAGGGTGAGTCATAATAATTAAATCAATGTATCTATCAAAAGGAGACATCGCTTTGGATAACTCGTGCATGACTCCGCCCCCTACTGGACCACCATCAATTAATATATCAACACCCGAGATGTTGATAAATTCTGAGTCTCCTTGGCCAACATCTAAAAAATATATTGAGGATTGATTTTTTTCTGGAAGAGACAGAAATACGGTGGGCACAAAAAATACCAAAATCAAAATAAAAACTACTAACTGATTTTTATTAATATTTTTCATAATGTTTTATAAAAGCTATAACTAATAAGTAATAAGCAGTTATTCCAAACACTCCGAGGTCAAAACTTAGAGGTACACTTATTTTAGCAAAGAACTTTATCAACCCGGTTTCAAAAAACAGAAGTGGTATAGTAATCCAACCAACAAATAAAGCAGCGTAATAAGAAAACAAGGAGAATACAGCGGTTAAAAACCCTAGAAACATAGTAACTGGGATTAACTCAAGAATAGTAATGTTTGCTAATAAGGATAAGGGAGAAAAACTCCCAAAGTTTGAGATAAGAATGGGAGCTACAGCAAGTTGAGCAGAGGCGGTAGTTAATAAATTATCCTTCCAGGAAAGAAAACTGGTTCCCTCATTAAGTTTTAATAGTTTTGCAAGAGGTTTTCTAAGGTAAACTATACCTAATAAAGCCAAGAAAGAAAGTTGAAACCCTACATCGAAAACAAGCACCTTGGGGTTTATGATAATCATTACTAAAGCGCTTAGCATAATTGAGTTTTTAACATCATACATTCCTCCAGAAGATCGGGCTAATAAAACCAGGACACCCATGATAGCAGCTCTTACAACAGACGCCTCCCCGCCAGTCATAATCACAAAGCCAATGATAAAAAAAGTGGTTAAAAAATAAGCAGTTTTTTTAGAAAAGATAGATAAGAAAACAGCTGTGCAAACCACAATAATAATCGTTATATTATACCCTGAAAGAGCTACTAAATGAGTAGTACCACTTAGACTCATAGCATTCTTGAAACTTTCACTAAAACCTTCATAACCACCTAGGGTTATCCCGTTTAAAAAAGCAGCTTGTAATGGTGGAGCTACTTTTTTATATACCTCCCCTATTTTATTCTTTAAAGAATAAAGAGTGGTCTTTATAAATGAACCGTGTCCTGAACCTATCCTTTCTACATTAGGATAGTACATAATTCCTGAAACCCCTTCTTTGGCAAGGTACTTTTTATAACCTTCGTAAAAAGGTTCTTGAATCTCCCCAACTACTCTCAGTTTATCCCCATAATGTATCTCGGGGTATTTATCTGTTCTGATAAGAAGTTTTGTGTTCTTAAACTTTACATAAAAATCTAAAGATCCCTCCTTTATTTCAGGATCATTCATAACTACCCCGGTCATCTCCCTTGATTTATTAAACTGAGGAACGGTTTGTTGAAAAGACAGATCATGAGCCGTATAATATACGGCTCCGAAAAGAATGAAGATTGTTAAAAAGGCGTATATTAGATATTTATTTTTATCCTTTGCTTTTTTTAAAAAGAAAAAAGCCCCGGCGATTGCCAAGGCTATAAAGATTATAGAAATGCCAGCCCCAATACTTTTTAAAGCTACCCCGATTAAAAAGAAGAACGAGGTGGTAAAAAATATTTGATGCGGCTTTATACTCTTCTCCACTTTTAAATGATTATGGGTTTGTTATTGAAGTTTCTGTTTAACTATATCAGAAACCTTACCTCCTTCAGCTTGAGCACCTACTTTGTCCATTACCTTGCTCATAACCTGACCCATCTCCGACATATCTTCAGCTCCGGTTTCTTTTATTACTTCATCTATTATTTTTTCAACCTCATCATCAGAAAGCTGTTCTGGGAGGTATTCCTCAATAACTTCAAGTTCTGCTTGTTCTTTTTTAACTAAGTCATCTCGATCCCCTTCTTTAAAACTTTCTATTGAGTCTTTTCTTTGTTTTGCTTTCTTCTTTATCACCCCCAAGGCCGCTTCATCATCTAAGATAGAGTGAGCCTTTTCACCGGTTTCTACAGCTTTGTTAGTAAAAGCAGTTAATAGATCTCTTATTACAGAAACCTTAACTTTATTCTTCTCCTTCATTGCTTCTTTTAACTCTTCTTTTAGATTTTTATGTATATTTTCCATATTTTTGTTTAATTAGTTTATCTTTCTTTATTTTAACATATATTTAAAACAAATTAGTTAATTGATTAAATAACTCAGACGGGTGAGTTATTTAATTTTTAACCTCTAGTTGTTACTTTATCACTCCCCCACCAAGACACTCACCATCTGAGGCATAGAATACAGCAGATTGACCGGGGGCAATAAATTTCTGAGAATTTTCAAACTTTAAACTTATATCCCCGTCATTATTTTTTAAAACTGCATCAAAGAGAGGCTGACGATATCTTACCCTTGCCTTTACATTAAGCTCATCAAATTCAATAGGGCGGATGAAATTAATATCTCTTAAATTTATTTTCTCCTTGAAAAGGGCAGGGTTGTCCTTACCTTCTGCCATGATAAGAGTGTTGTCTTCCACGTTCTTTTCTGCTACATAATAAGGTTTAGTTTCTCCTTTTTTAGACGATTTAGGGTTATCTACTCCAACGTGTCTTTGACCAATGGTGTAATACTGAACTCCTTCATGCTCTCCTATCTTATTCCCTTTGGTGTCCAAAACGTCTCCTTTAGAAGGAGGAATATAATCTTTTAAAAAATCCTTGAGATCAACTTGACCAAGAAAACAAATACCTTGAGAATCTTTTTTATCGGCGGTGGAAAGATTAGCTTCTCTGGCTATTTCTCTTACCTTAGGTTTTGGATAATCCCCAACTGGAAACAAAGATTTTTTTAAATCTTCTTGATTAAGCTTCCATAAGAAATAGGATTGATCCTTATTACCATCTTCTGCTATATATAAAGAATAATATTCTTCCTTTTTTAAAAGTTTTACATAATGACCAGTAGCGATATAATCAGCTCCCATCTCCAAAGCTTTGTCCATAAAAAGTCCAAACTTTATTTCACGATTACAAGCAACATCAGGGTTTGGAGTTAACCCCTCTCGGTATTCTTTAATCATATAATTAACTACTTTTTGTTTGTACTCTTCTTCTAAGTCGAAGGTATAAAAAGGAATATTAAGATGTTCTGCAACACGACGAGCGTCTTCTGCATCATGTTTTGCACAACCATCAACATTAAAGCATCTTAAAAAGACTCCGGTGACATCATAACCTTGCTTTTTAAGAAGTAAGGCAGCTACAGAAGAATCAACTCCGCCGGATAACCCTACAAAAACTTTTTTATTGTTTTTCTTTTTTTTAGCCATTGATATATATTATGTTTCTTAATTATAAAAAATCAAATTTGAAAAAAGATAATTTTATATTTATATTTATAAAAAACAATTAAACAGATAAAATGTTAAGTTACACAGATTTAAAACCAGGTATTAATTTTATAAAAGATGGGCAGCCATATACAGTACTTGATTATACGCACGTAAAAAAACAAAGAGGAGCACCTATAGTTCAGCTAAAAATAAGAAACTTAATTACCGGAAAAACAAAAGATATAACCGCTCGGCAAAACGAAGAATATATGGAAGCGGACGTTAAAAAAATACCTGCTGAGTTTATATACTACCAAGATCATAAAGATGAATACTGGTTTAAAGACCCTGATAATCCTAGTAACCGAACACCATTAAATGCTGAAATAATTGGAAACGCAAAAAAATATCTGAAACCAGGATTAAAAATAAAAATGATTAAGTTCAAAGAGGATATTGTAGATATAGAAATACCAATAAAAATTGATTTCAAAGTTAAAGCAGCCCCACCCAATGTAGAGGGTAATACAGCAGACAGCGGAAATAAAAAAGTAACAATTGAAACGGGTTATAAAATAAGCACTCCTTTATTTATAGAGAAAGAAGACATTATAAAAGTAAATACTGAAACGGGAGAATATGTAGAAAGAGCAGAGAAAAATTAACTACTTCTCTTCCTTCTCCTTCTCTTCCTCTAGAGTTTCACCCAAAGCTTCTTCTATAACCCCTTTTAGTTCATCTATATCAATATCTGGTTTAGAGTTTGCTTTCTTGCTTTTCTTTTTCTTATTCTTTTTTCTAAGAGTTTCTTTAAGAGACTTTTCCTTTTTATGAGAACTTGCCTGAGGTTTTTTGGATAAGATCCATTCCTCACTTATTTTTTTCTCAACATATCTTCGGGGAGTACCATATTTTCTACGAGTAAATTCAATAATTGTTTCCTTAGGAGAAGCATCTGTTGATGGTTCTCGAGGAGGAAGAGTTTTAGCCGAAAAAGGATCAGAAGCCATACCATCTATCATAAGGCGGATATAGATGTGAAACTTTGATAAATTAACTAAATCATTAGCAGTATACTCAGGCTCAAACTCTTTTTCTAAAAACTCTGCATCAGCAGCTCCAACCCTAAAGGAAACGATAGTTCCTACGTTTCCAAATATTGCATCCCGGACCTTAGTATTTCCATCATCAACTAACTGATTTATGTACTGATGAGCAAGAGTTAAAGAAAGACGATACTTTCTTGCCTCAGAAAGAATAGTGGCAAAAGACTCGGTAGCAAAGTTCTGAAACTCATCAACATACAAAAAGAAATCACGGAAATCTTTTTCTGATTCTTTAGCTCGTGTCATAGCAGCTAACTGTAGTTTGGTGATAACCATAGCTCCAATCAAGGCCATATTATCCTCCCCTATTTTACCTTTAGAAACGTTAACAATTAATATTTTCCCTTCATCCATAACTTTCTTCATATCTATCGCTGACTTACTCTGACCAAGAATATTTCTGATAAGGGGGTTGGTTACAAATTGACCAACCTTATTCTGGATAGCAGCAACAGCTTGAACCTGAAACTGCTGACTATATTTTGCAAACTCTTCCTTCCAGAAATGTTTAACAACAGGGTCTTCAAGATTATTCACAATCTCTTTTCTATATTTTTTATCAGAGAACATTCTTAAAACTCCCAAAAGAGTAGCTTCAGGGTATTCTAAGAGAGCAAGCAAAGTATTGTTTAAAATATACTCCATCCGGGTAGACCATACATCCGGCCATATTTTTTTGAACACCCCCATCATGCCGGAGGCAATAAGATGTCGTTGCTCATCAGCAACCTGTTCTAATGGGTTAAAACCAATTGGTTGTTCAGTGTCAGATGGATCAAAATAAATTACATCCTCAAGTCTTTCTTCAGGGATATAATCCAAAAGATTCTCAGCAGATTCTCCATGAGGATCTACAAAACACATGCCTCTGTTAGCCTGAATATCAGCTATTGCCATATTCTCTAAAAGGGTGGTCTTCCCTACTCCCGTCTTTCCAATAATGTATACGTGACGCCTTCTGTCATCAGTTTTTATACCGAACTTAGTTTTTTTATCTCGATAATCTGTTTCTCCTATCAGAGTTATATCGTTGTTTATATCATTATTCATATTTTATTGAACTGGTAAGTTAGCTGGAGGACCGCCACGTCTTGTAGAAACACGTTTCAACAAAGGTGATTTTACATTTGTTGAAGGATAGTGATATATTGTAGCAAGTTCTTCAGTATTTAAAATTGATGTTTTCTCAGGAAAATTATTAGAAACATAATTTGAAAAAATTCTTTTTTTTCTGCTTTCTAAAGTTTTTTCTTTAAATATACCTTCGGTGTCTGTTTTTATATCTTCATTTTGAGTAAAAGCATTTAAGTTGTTGGTATTAAACTGCCGTAGAGAAGCAACAACACTAGATATGTTTGATTGAGTAAAGGCATCCCTCCTATCTATATATACAAACCTAACGGCCGCTTCAAAACCAATTTTAGACATCTTATTTTCAATTGCTTCAATAGTTTTTCTTTTTCCAGGGGTAAGGTCCTTACCTCCCTTATCATCATCTTCTTCTTTGGAAGACCAACTGGGTGGAGTATGGAAAGCTTTAAAAAGATTATTAATAAACTCAGCAACTCCTGATGCTAAGGAAGTTATCCAGCTAAATATAGAGGATTCATCTTTTTCCTTCCCCAAGATTTCATCGATAACATCTTCTGCGTCTTCGTTCCATTCTTCGTCATCGGCTGGTTTTACTAAAATCTGTAACCAAACTGCTTCTGTGCCTTTAAGTTTAGACATGGTTTCTGTAATACCTGCAATAGGATCAACTATTTCTTCTTCTTTGTCTTTACCGATAAATTCGGGGTAAGTTCTTATTGGATACCCGTCTTCTTTATCTAAAACAAACTCTGTACCCCAAATATCATATGTTTCATTAGGGAGGGAGGGCGGAAACTGGTTCTTGTAATCATTCTCTTCAGGGATCAAGTTTATTTCTGCCTCAGGATATTGAGCGTATATTGAAGACTCAATTAAATTACGGTAATCGCTGGGGATTCGAATGAAAAAATGAGTGCTTCCAGCTCTTCCCACCATTTCAAAAGAAGCCCAGTCAGAAATTTCATCTACAGCTGTAAATACTTGTTCCATTGCTTTAGGAGATTTAGCAATTTCTTTAGGAGGAATCACCTCCAGAAGAGACCACTCTATTTCTCTTCTCTCTTTTTGGGTTTTATAAAAATCTTTTATCTTCAGATATATAAAGAACAAAAGAACAGGAATAAATAGCCACCAAATGGAGGCTATAAATTTAATTAAGAAATCCCATATATTCTTTACTAGGTTCATTTTTCTTAAATAATTACTGAAACTTCAACCGGTTTATTTAATTTTACCACATAACTTAATATGTATACACTATTAAGCCTCTTTTATATGGTAACGGCCATCATCTAACCGCTTAAAGTTGTCTTTATTCTGAAGATTAAGCAAAATTGTATTTTCTTTCAAAATCTTTTTCTGGTTTACAAGCTTTACCACTTCTTCTGAATGAAGAGGCCCTTGATTATCAAGAATTTTTTCAATAACTTCTTTGACGGTACCTCCTTCATAGCCGTGTTCTTTCAGGCCATATATTCCTCTACCAACCAAAACAAAACGATTGTCTTTTATTAATTCATTGTGTACTGTTTGAACATGAGCTGGATTGCTAGCAATACCCATCTCACCTATTTGATTAGCTATCTTAGAAAAGTGTAACGGTTGTTGCTTTTTCTTTAAGACAAGATAAGCTTTATCCCGGATTACCTTGGGTTCAATTTCAGGCCATTCTTTTAACCCAAAATCTCCAAATACATTTTTATCAAACTTTTTGGAGATAGAAACATAGTTTTTAAAATAAGGTTCGTCAAACTTTTCTTTATAAACTTTATTATTCAAGATTTTATCTTTATCTGTTTTCTTGAAAAAGTTAATTACTTTTTTCAAGTAACTGAAAAGCTTATCCTTGGCTTTTTTGTTTTTGTACCAAAAATCATAAACCTCTTTGGTTTCTTTTTGGAAAAGAGGTTTCTTAGCAATAAGAAAAATAAATCTGATCTTATTATCAATATGGTTTGATTCTTCTAGGTCATTTCTTTCTTTTATTTTTTGGATGAACTCTTTATCTTTACAAACTCCTCCACAGTCTTCTAAAGAATCAACGGCTTCTTTGATAAAGTCACCAAATCTTTCTTTTATATCATCCCTTATCTTTTTTATGCAGCTTGATTCAATTTGACGAATACGTTCTCGGGTAACCCCAAGATCATCTCCAATAGCTTGAAGAGTTCTTTGATCGCCATTAAGCCCAAAGCGTTCATTGATAACCTTTTTTTGCTTTGACTTAAATTTTGAAAGTACTTCTTGTAAAGTGTTGTCTAAATTTTTCATCTTTTATGTTTAATTTATGTTGAGTATATAAAACTGAGCCATCGACTCCCATCGATTGTTATTTATATAGTAGTCTATATAAAAATATATGTCAACCCTCGATACTAAGCTTCTCTACCCCAGATATATAGCAATGGGCTGGCCACAAAAATTGAAGAATAAGTACCAAAAATAGTACCAACAAGAATGGTGAGAATGAAGTAAAACAGAGACTCAGGGCCAAAAACAAGCAAAGAAACAAGAACTATCACAAGAGTTAAGGAAGTATTAATAGAACGAACAATGGTTTCATTAATACTGTCATTAATTATCTCTTTTAAATCAATTTTTTTACCTTTGTTCACAAGAAGGTTCTCTCTTATTCTATCCATCACAACAATGGTGTCATTAACAGAAAAGCCAAGAACTACTAACAAGGCTACAATGAATGTAGTTCCCACCTCTATTCCTAAAATAGCTCCTAAAACAGCAAACATTCCTACAGGAATGCTGACATCATGAACTAAGGCTAATAACGCAGTAACTCCATACTTCCAAGAATTTATTGGACGAGAGACCTTTCTAAAGGCCCAGGCAACAAATAATGTAATGCCTATAAGAACCCCTATAATAGCCCAGATAGCTTTCTCACGAAGTTCACGACCAATGACAGGACCAACGCTAGAAAAACTCTTCTCTTCTATTTCTCCAAATTTATCTTCCAGGAATTTTTTATAACCTTGATGCTCTTTTTCATCCATATCAGGAAGACGTATGATCATGTCCCCGGTGCTTACAGATTTAACTGAAGCCTCTACATCATACTCAGAAATGAGGGTGGATTGAACCTCTTTGGTGGTTAATTCTTGATTCTCTGAAAAGTTAACTCTCCACTCTGTTCCTCCAGCAAGATCAATACCAGGCTTTAAGCCAAATACCCCAACTAGAACCCAGCTTGTTATAACAAGCACTATAGCAATAGAAATAAATATTTTACTTTTGTTTATAATATCCATATTTTTTATTCTTTAGCAGCAATTCTTAAAATTGTTCTGGTTATTGTTATGGCACTAAACATGCTTACTAAAACTCCTATTAAAAGAGTTAGAGCAAAACCTTGTACAAAACCGCTTGTGAAATAAAACAAGATAACACAGCTAATAATAGTGGTAATGTTTGAATCACGAATAGAACTCCAAGCTCTTTTGAAACCTTCTTCTACCGCGTGAGAAAATACCAAGCCTCGGTCTAGTTCTTCTTTCATTCTTTCAAAAACTAAAATATTTGCATCTACAGCAATACCTATAGAAAGAATAAACCCAGCAACCCCTGAAAGAGTCATGGTGACAGGGATGATTTTAAATATCCCTAGAACTAAACTGACATACATGAATAGAGAAATAGAAGCAAAAAGACCGAGTTTTCTATAATAAGCGATCATATACAAAATTACAGCCAAGAATCCTAAGATTCCAGCAATAATAGATTTGTTTAGAGAGTTCTTACCCAAGGTAGGGCTAACAGTTTGTTGATTTATCAACTCAATAGGAGCTGGCAGGGCCCCAGCATTAAATCTTTCTACTAATTTTTGAGCCTCTTCTCTGTTAAAATTCCCTGTTATTTGTGCTTTCCCTCCAATTATTTTTTGTTGAACAGTTGGTTGAGTTAAAAGATTATTATCTAAAAATATAGCAACAGGTTTTCCAACATTACGAGCTGTAACATCTTCAAAAAGCTTAGAGCCTTCTTTGGTAAATTCAATATATACTAAAGGCTCATTAGTATATTGGCTAAATCCAAGCTGGGCCCCTTT
>DATGCT010000046.1:0-2277 GCA_035311565.1 Minisyncoccota bacterium
TTTCTTTTTGCTTCAACCTTGGGAGCCTATTATGCCAAGAAGAACAATGTTCCGTATATTATCTCCCCAAGAGGCAATTTAATGAAAGAACCTTTAAACCAAAAAAGCGCTCTCAAAAAGATATTTTATATAGGATTAATAGAAGAAAAAAACCTACAGAACGCTTCAGCAATTCATTTTACTGTTCCAAAAGAAAAAAAAGAATACAAAGAACAAGGGTTCTCATATAATAACTCTATTATGATTCCTAACGGGATTGACCCTGAAACTTTTAAAGAAGCTGAACCCGGGCTTTTCAGAAAAAAGTTCAACATACCAGAAGATAAAAAGATAGTGCTATTCTTAAGCCGCCTTGCCTGGAAAAAAGGTCTAGATACCCTTATTCCTGCTTTCAAGAAAGTATCAGAACAAAATCCTAACTCTATTCTTGTTATTGCCGGCAAAGAGAATAAATACAAAAAGAAAATACTGAAAATGATAGCAAGCAACAACTTGAAATTAGACAAAGACGTAATCTTTACTGGCATGATCACCGGAGAAGATAAAACGGCTGCCTTTCAGGACTCTGATGTTTTTGTTTTATCTTCATACTCTGAAAACTTTGGGATGGCGGTGGTAGAAGCGATGAACTTTGGTTTACCAACCGTAATAACAGAGAATGTAGGCATTGCTTCTGAGGTTAAAAAAAGAGATGCCGGGATAGTAACCGTTAAAGATAAAGACTTAGTAGCTAATAATATTTTAAAAATTCTTCAAAATCCTCAATTCGCAAAGGACTTAGGTCAAAGAGGAAGAAAACTTGTAGGGGAGAAATACTTAATGTCTGCTATTGCTGATCGTTGGGTGGAGGAGTATCAAAAGTTAATATATAGAAATTAATACAAAAACCACAACATAAACTTTTAATAATGATTTGCACTATTAAAACTTTAGTGGTTAACTTTTAATAAGACATAACCTTATTATCAAGAAATGAAGAAGTTACCAATAACAGCTATAATCCTTACATACAACGAGGAACTCAACCTTCCTCAATGTTTAAAAAACATAGAACCTCATGTTGATGAGATTATTGTCGTTGACTCATACAGCACCGACAAGACCAAAGAAATAGCTAAAAAATACAACGCCACTGTTGTAGATCATGAGTTCAAAAACCAGGCTCAACAGTTTAACTGGGCTATAGACAACTTAGAGATAAACAACGAATGGATCTTTAGATTAGACGCCGATGAGTGGGTAACAGACGAGTTATGGAACGAACTAGAAGAAAAGTTAGAAAAAACTCCAGAAAACATAACCGGGTACACAATGAAGCGACGAGTATATTTCATGAACAGATGGATAAAGCACGGTGGATATTACCCCGCATGGTTTTTAAGGCTTTTCAGAAAAGGAAAAGCCCGATATGAAGAAAGGGCAATGGATGAACACGCCTACCTCACAGAAGGAAAATCAAAAAAACTCAAAAACGATTTTGTTGACCAGAACCATAAGCCTTTAAAAGAATGGATATCAAAACACAACAACTTCTCAACCAGAGAAGTAAAAGCAAGAGAAAAAGAAGCTCGACAAAATATTAAGGGTCAAGCCAAAAGAAAAAGAAAGTTAAAAACTCACTTTTATAGCAAACTTCCTTTGTTCTGTAGGGCCTTCGCTTACTTTATCTACCGTTATATCTTCCGTCTAGGTTTTCTAGACGGGAAGGAAGGCTTAATCTTCCATACCCTCCAAGGTTTCTGGCATCAATTTTTAATCGACGCTAAAATATATGAAAAAAGAAAAAATGACCAACAATAAACAATTAGTAATAGGCGCTGGAGAAATAGGCACCTCTGTATATAACGTGTTAAACCCTCACTACAATATCTCAATAAGAGATAAAGAGGATGATATAGATAGTAAATATGATATTCTCCATATCTGCTATCCTCCTATAGACAACTTTATAGAAGTAACTAAAGAATACATAAAACAATACGACCCAAGCTTAGTGATTGTCCACAGTACTGTAAGTCCGGGCACTACCCGGAAGATAGGAGATCTAGCAGTTCATAGCCCTGTCAGAGGGGTGCATCCTCACCTAGAGGAGGGCATAGAGACCTTTGTAAAATACTTTGGAGGAAAAAAATCAAAAGAAGCAGCTAAAATATTCTCTGATATAGATATCAAAACAAAATCATTTAATAAACCTGAAACTACCGAGCTTCTAAAGATCCTAAGTACCACCTACTATGCCTGGAACGTAGTCTTTCAAAAAGAAGTAAAAAGAATATG
>DATGCT010000047.1:0-15134 GCA_035311565.1 Minisyncoccota bacterium
GAGAGATTGGTATTAGCAGAATCAAGGCTGGAGGTTTTAGAAGAGGATTATGAAATATTAGAGAGATTTAAAGGAGATAGATTGTTAGGCTTAAAGTATCAACCATTATTTGATGTAGATGTTTTTGAAGATAGCGAGACAGCGTACAAGATTTATTCAGCTGATTTTGTTACCACCGAAGAAGGGACAGGGGTTGTTCATACAGCTGTGATGTATGGAGAGGATGATTATCAGTTAGGTAAGGATGTTGGTTTACCTCAACATCATACGGTAGATGAGCAGGGCAAGTTTAAAGAAGGGGTGGCTGATTTTGAAGGGATGAGAGTTAAGGATGAGAAAACAGATAAGAAGATATTTGATGAGTTAGATAAAAAAGGGTTTTTATATAGAACAGAAGAATATACTCATGAGTATCCTCATTGTTGGCGATGTGATACCCCAGTCTTGTATTACGGAAGAGATTCCTGGTTCTTTGATATGAGCGATATGAGAGAAAAGCTGGTTAAAGAAAATGAAGACATAAACTGGGTTCCTTCTCATATAAAAGAAGGAAGGTTTGGAGAGTGGATAAAGGGTGCTAAAGACTGGGCTTTATCAAGAGAAAGATACTGGGGGACTCCACTTCCGATATGGGAGTGTGACAGTTGTGATAATAGACGAGTTATAGGAAGTATGGAGGAGATTGATAGATTAGTTGGTTCTTCTACTAATGAATATAGATTAGTGCGTCATGGTGAAGCTGAACATAATATAAAAAGAATTTTAGATGGTGATCCAGATAAAAAAGATAATATTAAGTTAACCGATAAAGGACGAGAAGAAGCAGAAAAACTAGCTAAAGATTTAAAATCATTTAAGCCTGATATTATTCTTTGTTCTGATTTTAAGAGAACCAAACAAACTGCTGATGTTATAGGAGATTTATTAGGTGTTGAAGTAAAAACCGATAAAAGAATTCGAGAGATAAAATTTGGTATTTTAGACGGTAAAAAGGATAGTGATTACACAAATTTCTTCAAGAAAACTAGCGAGAAGTTTAGTAAACGGCCCGACGAAGGAGAGAACCTGAGAGATGTATCAAAAAGGGTCTCTAAGTTTTTAGGAGAGATTGAAGATAAGTATGAGGATAAGAAGATAGTTATTGTTTCTCATGAATATCCTTTATGGATGATGGAGGCGGTGATGAGGGGGTGGAGTGAAGAACAAGCAGGCTGGAAAAAAGATGATTCAGAAGGTGCCTTTATCGAAACTGGAGAATTAAGGAAGGTTGAATGGATGAATCTTCCAAGGAATATTTATGGATTTGCTGACCTGCACCGCCCTTATGTCGATGATGTAGTTTTTGAGTGTGATAAGTGTGGTGGGGAGATGAGAAGAGTAGAGGAGGTGATGGATGTCTGGTTTGATTCAGGTTCAATGCCTTTTGCACAAGCTCATTTTCCGTTTGATCAAAGCGCAGGTTGGTTTAAAAAGATTCCTAATCCTAAGAAAAAGATTGATTTTCCTGCTGATTATATATCTGAAGCAATGGATCAAACAAGAGGTTGGTTCTATACACTCTTGGCAGTTTCTTCTTTGTTAGGATACGAGAGACCTTATAAGAATGTAATTTCTTTAGGATTAGTCTTAGACGAGGATGGTCAGAAGATGAGTAAGTCCAAAGGAAACGTAGTTGATCCATGGGAAGCTACAGATAAGTATGGGGTAGATGCTATAAGGTGGCATTTCTACACTGGTAATAAGCCTGGAGAACCAAAGAGATTTGATGGGGACGAGATAAAGAAAAGCTTGAGAAGCTTTATGTTTACTCTTTATAATTCTTTTTCTTTCTTGAATATATATACCGAAAAGAAGATTGAGTATAAGAAGAAGTTTTCTCCTCGAGATATTCTAGACCGCTGGATAATTTCAAGAACTAATAGCACCTTAAAAAGGGTAGGAAATTACCTTGAAGAATATGATATTGGGAAAGCAGGAAAAGAACTTGAGTCTTTAGTCAGTGATCTTTCTAAATGGTATATCAGGCGTTCCAGAAGAAGGTTTCAAAAACCTGAAGATATGTCTGATTTTGAGGATGCGGTATTTGTGTTGGGGTACGTATTATTACAGATTTCTAAGATGTCAGCTCCTTTTGTTCCGTTTACTGCGGAAGGTTTGTACAATTCTTTAAAGAAGGAATTCAAGAGTTATGAGTTTAAACAATCAGTTCATTTAGAGGAATGGCCTAAGTATGACAAGAAAAAAATAGATGAGGATCTAGAATATAAGATGGGTATTCTAAGAGAGGTTGCAAGTGAGGCTTTAGCAAAAAGAGAGGAGGCAGGTATAAAAGTTAGACAGCCATTACAAACTTTAAAGATATTTAGTGAAGAACTAGAAGGTGATGAGGAATTAAAGGAGGTGTTAAAAGGTGAGGTAAACGTAAAAGAAGTTGTTGTTGATAAAAACCTGGATGATGTTGAGCTTGATACGGAGTTAAGCCATCAGTTGAAGGAAGAAGGGTGGATGAGGGATTTGGTAAGGAGAATACAGAGAGGAAGACAGGACGCTGGATTGGACCCTAAAGATGATATAATTCTAGCGATAGAAGGTGATGATGAAATAAGTAGTTTAGTTGAGAGAAAAAGAGAGAAGTTTAAAAAAGAAGTTAATGCTTCTGAGATTGGAATAAAGTCTTTAAAGAATTACGATATTGATTTTGAGACTAAGGTGTCTGACTATAAGGTGCGGATAACTCTTCGTAAGGTTTAAAACCATGTCTTCTATAGCCACCAACAGAAAAGCCCGTTATGATTATAAAGTTCTTGAAGAGTTTGAAGCGGGAATTGAGTTGAAAGGGTTTGAGGTCAAGTCTCTTTTAACAAGAGGGGTGAGTCTGAAAGGAACGTATGCGGTGATAAGAGGAGGAGAGGCTTGGGTTTTAAATCTTGATATTCCCGCTTATCAACCAAAAAATGCTCCTAAAGAGTATGATTCTGAGAGATCAAGAAAGCTTCTTTTGAAGAAGAAAGAGATAAAATACTTAATGGGTAGAACTCAGGAGAAAGGGTTGACTGTTGTACCTCTTTCAATGTATACTAAGGGAGGTAAAATCAAGGTAAAGATAGGCCTTTGTAAACCGAAAAAGAAGAAGGATAAAAGAGAAAAGATTAAGAAGAGGGACATTGAAAGAGATGTGAAGAGACATCTGAAGAACAGATAGTTCTTTACAATATAATATGGGGACGATCGGCTTCGATGGAGTCTTGTGTTTGGAAACTGCGGACCGAGCTGGTTAACTCGTTAAACTTACCAAATTTATTAGCTGCCGAAAAAACAGCTACTCCTGCACTAGCTTACGCTTAAGTGCAGGCTCCTTGTCCATAGCGACAAGGCATCGGTTTCTTGATGCCTCATAGGGAGATTACCGGTGTTATACATGAGGATCGCTGATGTTGTTTGTCTTATTGATTCATCAGTTAAATAAAAATAAGACATCTTTTGTTCGTTTTTAACGAACTATGTCTGTAGAGTGTTTTCAGGCCAGTCTCCACATGTGGGTTCGATTCCCGCCGTCTCCACATACTTAAAATACACACCAGATGGTGTGTATTTTATTTTTATGATAGAATTTTTACAGTCGATATTTTAACTGTATTTAATTAAAATTATGAGAGAAAATTGGCCACTAGGTTTTTTAGGTTTTTTAGGAGTTAGAGGAGTTCAAGGTTTAATTACAGGGGATTGGTTGATTAGTCTTTGGATTATTTGGTTTGTTTGGTTTATATACTTTATTCCTGTTAAAAAATAGATTATGAGCAAAAAGCCGATAAATAGTGTTTATGAGCAGGCTTGGTTGGAGATCAATAGAAACAAAAAGAAATGGATTTTGTGGATTATATTTCTTTTTCTTTTTAGTTTTTTGTTTGTTGGGTTAAATGCGGGAGTTATTTTTTTACCTCTCGTATTTTTTATTGGGAGCCTACTTATTTTTATGAAAAGGGTTAGGGAAAAATTTTGGAGACAGTTTGCTGAGAAAAAGAGATGGAATTATATAGGAGAGAAGGATGTTTCGGATGAGAAAGCCCTTATGTTGAATGAAGGTCATAACACAGTTATTACTAACTTAATTGAGGGAGGTATGACCGGTAGAGGTTTTAGAATGTTTGAGTTTAAATTTACTGTTGGGCATGGGAAGCATAAAAGGGATTATCATTACACTGCCTTTGGTTTTAAGTTTAAAGGAAGATTTCCTCATCTTTATTTAAATTCGTTTAGCAATGGTTATAATGTTTTTGGAAAAGGAACTCATATTGATTTAGGGTTTCCTTTTGAAAGTAAGTTTAGATTGTATAGTCCAGAAGAATATGAAATTGAAGCCTTGCAGGTTTTTACCCCAGATGTTTTGGAGTATTTATTAGACGAAGACTGGCCCTATGATGTTGAGTTAGTTGGTCAGGAACTTCTTATTTTTAGGTATGGTTTGATTAATAGTGTAGATGATTTAGAAGCAAGGTTTGAGCAGGCGGTTGGATTAGTGCGGCACCTTGATTCTGTATTGGATAATATGAATTTCAGTTATATAGAAGAACAACCCCATTTTTTATAAGTTTATGTATAATGGTTTAATAAATAATTAATGTATAGGTGTATTATGGACTTAGTTTTGATACTAAAACCACCTGGGCTACCAGGTGGTTTTTAGAATAAGATTTTAAAAAATCTTTATTTCATTTTTTCTGCATCCTCTTTTGAGAGGAACTTGAACATATTGCCGCCACAGTTGGAACACTTGCCTCTGGCAGAGTAACGCCCATTCTTTTCTTCGATATTGACATCTTCCATGGTTTGCATGGTTGGCTTGTTGTTGTCGTCACGGCACTTCATACAAAGAGCTTTTAGTTCAGCCATAATGTTATTTTATGTGAAAATAGGTTTAGTTTGACCTTTAATGTGTTTATACCCCTATTATATCATTAATTCAAGTGTTTTAGTCTTTACAATAGATAGTATTTCATATATCCTTTATTTGAAACCTTGAATAGAAGAAAAAACAAAACAAGAATAAATAATAAGATTAGAGCCAAAAAAGTTCGTGTTATTGGACCCGAAGGAGAGAATCTTGGGGTTAAACCAATAGACGAGGCTTTAAAGATGGCCAAAAAGAAAGACTTGGATTTAATTGAGATCGCACCCCAGGCAGATCCTACGGTGGTTAAGATATATAGTTATGACAAGTTTAGATATGAGAAAAAGAAAGAGAAACAAAAGGAGAAGAAAAAGAAAAAACAGAAGGACATGAAAAGAGTTCAGATTACTCCAAGATCAGCAGACAATGATTTGAATACAAAAGCAAAAAGAGCTGAAAGATTTTTAAAGAAAGGGCATAGAGTAGAGGTGTTTATGTTTTTGAAGGGAAGAGAGAAAGCAAATAAAGGTTTTGCTAAGAGGAAGTTGAATGACTTTTTGAAAATGATTGATTTTTCATATAAGCAGACCATGAAGCCAAAGTATACAGGAAGAGGTTTTACTACCCAGATTGTGCAGGATTAATTGACATTAACTTTGAAAATGATAATTTAATAAAGGTTTAGTTAATCATTAATATATTTAAATATGGCTAACAAAAGCATTAGAGATAGAATAAAAGTAACTAAAAACGGAAAAGTAAAAAGAAGAGCCCAAGGATTGGGTCATAATCGTAGTAAGTGGAATTCTAAACAAAAACAAAGAAAGCTTGGTAAAAAGGACGTTGATTTGGATAAAAGTCAGGTTTCTAAACTTTTAAGCGAATAAAATTATGTCTAGAGTAAAAAGAGGTAAACAAAAAAATAAAAAAAAGAAAAAGCTTTTGAAGAAGACGAAGGGTTACAGATGGCACAGAAAGAACAAGAAAAAAGCTGCAAAGGAGGCTTGGATGAAAGCTAAGTCTTATGCTTTTCGAGATAGAAAAGCCAAGAAAAGAGATTTTAGAAAGCTTTGGAATACAAAGATAAATGCAGCTGCCAGGAAGAATGATTTAACTTATAGTAAGTTTATTCATTTATTAAGAGAGAACGAGGTAGAATTAGATAGAAAGGTTTTAGCTGGTTTAGCAGAAAATAACCCCAAGGCTTTCTCGGCAGTTGTAGAAAAAGTAAAAAAATAAAGTAGTTAAAAACGATATTTAAATACCCTCATTAATGAGGGTATTTTTATTTTACAGCCTTGAACTTAAATTTTTTATCTTTTTGATTGTAGGATATTTTTACCACACTACCTCTTGTTATTTCATTTTTAAGGATTTTTTCTGCAAGAGGGCTTCGAATATTTTTTGATATTTCTTCTCTTAGTGGGCGAGCTCCAAAAACAGGAGAGTAACCAAGTTCAGATATTTTTTTGATAGCCTGTTTAGTTACTGTTATTTGAATTCCATGGCTTTCCTTAATTGATTGGCAGGTTTCGTTAATTAATATTTCAGCAACTTTATTTATCTCTTTTTTGTTTAGGCTTCTAAATACGATTACATTAGAGAACCTGTTTAGGAGTTCAGGTCTGAAGTTTTCGGTGAGTTTACCTTTTAACTCCTGAGATATCTCAGTAACTGAGACCTCTTTTTCTATTTGTTTTTTAATGAAGTTTGAGTGAGCGTTTGAGGTAGCGATGATAATAGTGTTTTCAAAATTAACCGTTCTATCCATAGCGTCAGTTAGTCTTCCGTCATCAAATACTTGGAGAAAAAGGTTGAGTATATCAGGATGAGCCTTTTCAAATTCATCAAGAAGGATTAAGGAGTAGGGTTTTTCTAGAACGGCTTCAGTTAAGTTACCGCTGTTTTTCCCGTTAGGAGAGCCGATCAATCTGTTAATGCTGTCTTTGTCTTGATATTCTGACATATCAAGACGGATCATTGAGTTTCGTGATCCGAACTGGATTTTAGCGAGTATTTTTGAGAGCTCTGTTTTTCCTACTCCTGTAGGGCCTACAAAAAGGAAGGTAGCAATTGGTCTTCCTTCTTTACTTAAGCCGGACCTGTATTCACGGAGAGCTCGGGATACTGCTTCTACAGCATTATCTTGATTGATGAGTCGTTGATGGATTATTTTTTCAAGGTTAAGAAGTTTTTCAACCTCTTTTGTTTCTGCTTTTTCTATTGGTACGTTAGATATTTCTTGAGTCAGTTCGATGATTTCATATTCGTCTAACCTCTTTTTGTCTTTTTGTTGGACACGAACAAGTGATTGCTTGATAAGATCTAGGGCGCTGGAAGGAAGAGGTTTATGATGAAGGTATCTGTATCCGAGGTAGACGGCTTTTTTGATAGCTCTTAGGGTGATGTAGGTGTTGTATTTGTTTTCTAGTATGAGGCAGTGATAGATGAGGATTCTGATAGCTTCTTCCCGAGATACTTCTTGAACTTTAATAGTTTCGAATTGTTCGATAAAGTCGGATTTTTTTTCAATGTATTTTTTGTATTCTTGAGGGTAAGTAATTCCGATGATTGGTGTGTTAGTGCTTTTTATCACCGGAAGAAGAATATCCATAGCGGTGAATGAGGTGTCAGAACCACTTATTGATTTGAATAGATTGTGAATATTAGGGATGGAAAGGATTATGTTTCCAGCCGTAGTTATTTCTTGAGCTATTTTTTTGAGGCGGTTAGCTATTTCTTTTGATTCAGCTTTAGCAAGCAAGGAGCCGATGTTTAGCCTTACAAGACGTTTATCAAAAAGATTTTCTGGTATCTCATCTTTGATTATTTTGTAAGCGAGGTGGGCGGTGAGGGTTGATTTTCCAGTGCCTGGTTCGCCAACTAAGAGAGCGTTTGGTTTATCTACTCTAGAAAGAGTGTTGATGAGTTGACGGTATTCTTTTTGGTGGCCGATAAGGAGGCCTGTTTGTTCTTGTCTTGCTTTAGCAGTTAGGTCATCACTTAGCTTATCAAGAAAAGGGGTTGGTCTTGCGGTCCAAGCTCGGTTCATTATTCTTTTTCGGATAAACATGGATTGATGAGCAAAACCTCCGAAGGAGGCAGGTATTTTTTTAATTCCAGCGAATTTTGGTTGGAAACGGCTGAAGATAATTGCTTCTCTTAGGTCAATTAGATTAATATCAAAAATATTAAGTATTTTTTCAATGGTAGGGTTTTCAGACTGAGTTAATGCAGCAAAGAGGTTGCGAGGATGAACGTATTCTTCAGAAGTATGGTCAGCGATATAAAAGGCTTTTTTAGTGATATCGTTTATGAAGTTTTGAAGTTTTGTTTTTGTCTGATTGTTTTTTGTTTCTGATTCTAGCTTGTTTAGTTTATCAAGAATTTCTTTTTGAGAGATGTTTAATCTTTTTAAAGCCTCTTTAGATCCTTTGTCATTTTTTATGAGATCTTTGAATAAAAGGAGGTAGAAGTTTTTGTTGAGATTAAGGCTTTTTCTGTATGCCTGGCTTAGTGTTTTGTAGGCAGAAGGAGTAAATGATTTGGCGATGTTTACATTATCTCCCTTATCATGTTTTTTGGTAAGGGTAGTGATTGTTTTTCGGCCTTCATTTAGATGAAGGAGCTTGTCTCCTACAAAAAGAATTATTAAAGCCCCCAAAGCTTTAAGGTTTGGGTCTTGAGAAAGAAGAGAAAATACAGCGGCTACGGTTAAGACGGTATAGGAGATGTATGAAACAACTCTGAAAGATACTTCACCGAAGGTAGATAGATTAAGTTTTGGTTCTTTAAAATACATTTTATCCTGTAAATATTCTGTATATTAGAGCAATAGGGAAAAGGATCCAGAACATATAAATTAAGCCAGAGATTATAAGAAGGATTAGATAAATTATAGAAGCAACAATTAGGCGAGCGGATCTTAAGAAAAAACCAACTATGTGACCGATAATTGAGTAATCTTTGTAAAGAGGCTTAAAAATGTTTTTAAGGGTTATTTTCCAGGCGAGTCGGTAATCTATTTTTTCAAATTTAGAGATGATAAAGTGCCAGTACACCTTAGTACCTCTTATGTACCAGTGTTCTAAAAACTCTATTATACGAGTTCCTAGTTTTTGAAAAATGAGTGTAATTGTGTTTTCCATATATTTAATTGTATCACACAAAGTTTATAAGTTATTCTCTCTATCTTCTTTTGGAAGGAGGTTTTTAAGAAAATTATTTTCTCTTAAGATTTCTTTTATTTTGTTTATATTTTTTAAGAACCCTTTGTTTATAAGCACAATGATACCAGCGGTGGTAATTAAGATGTCTTTGGCTCGTATTAGAAGGTAGAAACCAAAACCTTGGGCAGCTCCGAAGCCTATAGCACTAAACCATGCGCTTTCACTACCTTCCCCAATACCAATGTTTGCTGGCACGGGGACTAGGGACCCTATAACAGAAGTGATTGAGCGAGCGGTAATTGCTTCAGCAAAGTTTAGATGGATACCTAGGTTTCTGGCTAATAACCAGAACATACTGATTATTGAGGTGAGAGCCAAGAAGGAGAGGCTAACATTTATCAAGAGTTCTTTGGGGTGGTCGTGAAATAGGTTGTTGAGAAGATCATCGAAGTTTTTAATACTGGACATGTTCTTTTTAATAAAAGATAGTTTATCAAGTTTTAAAAAGTAAATAATTTTACTTAAAGGATGTCGTTTTTTTAAGATTATGTAATATATAAAAAGAAGGAGAAGGGTTACAATTCCTAAAAGAATATAGAAGATGAAGTTTATTTTTGCTGGGAGGACGAGAAAGTATAAGACATAGGAGATGGAGATGATAAGGAAGAATGATTCAGGGATGGCGCTTATTATCCTGCTAGCTATTACAGATGCAAATGATTTAGAAAAACTTAATTTTGGATTGTCTTTGTTCATAAGGTAAGCAACAACAGGTTCTCCTCCATAATCAGCAAGAGGAGTTAAGTATGAGAAAGAATAACCGGCAAGCCGGTAGCTGAGGAGATCTTTAAAAGATATATCGTACCCTTCTAATTTTAATATCCTTTTCCATCTTATTGTGTAGAGAGAAAGATAAACAATAGTTAAGCCTAAAAGAATTAGGATGTGGATTAGACCAACCTTTGAAAGTAACCCTAAAATTTCTTCAGCAGGGTATTTTTTAATTAAAAATACAAATAATGCTACTGAAGCAAGGGAGAGGACTGTGACTAATATGTGGCTTATTTTTTTCATTTTTTTAATTTTAGGCTTGTATATTTAGAAATAACGGACTTCTTCCTCTAATTCAAGGTCGAACCTGTTTAAAACTTTCTTTTTTAATTTTTCGGCGAGATTTCTTATTTCTTTTTTTGTTCCGTTACCAGTGTTTATAAAAAAGTTGCTGTGAAAGTTTGCTATTTGAATGTCTCCTACTTTCATTCCTTTAGCGTCTACTTTTTCTAATAAATAACCGGCAGGGATCTTGCCGTCTATTATTTTAGACCGATCTATTTTTTGAAGTTTCTTTTTTGAAATGTTTTTGGTTAATATATTTTTAAAGAAGCATCCGGAGGATTTAATATTTGGCGGATATTTCTTATTTCTTTTTTGGGTTATTTTTTTACTTTTTTCTTTTAGTTTTTTGAAGTTTCCTTTTTCTAGATTGAGTATAGCACTTGTTATTACAAAAGGCTGTTTTTTAAAAATGCTGTCTCGGTATTTAAATTTACATTCCTTTTTCTTAAAAGTTTTTGTTTTTTGATTTTGAATTATATTAACTTTCTTTATTTTTTCTGAGATAGAGTGACCGTATGCCCCAGCGTTGCCTACTATAGCACCACCTAGGGTGCCTGGAATTCCAGTTAGTGTTTCTAAGCCCTTAAGGCCTAGGTTGTTTAAATTATCGATCAAGGTTTTAAGATTGGTGCCCGCACCGGCTTTTATTTTAGTATCACTTATTTTTTCTATATTATTGTTTGATATTTTAATGATGAGACCGTTAAATTTTTTATCTGGGAATACTACGTTGCTGCCTCCTCCAAGAATTTTATAAGGGGTGTTTTTTTCTTTAGCCCAGTTGATGGCTTCTTGGATTTCTTTTTCTGAGGTGGGTTCAACAAAATATTTGGAAGCACTTTTTATTTTGAAAGTGGAGTAAGGGGTTATGTTTTTGTTTTTTTCTATTTCCATTACTTATACATTTTATCAAATATGAGGTGTGATAGTATAATAAAAGTATGATTTATTCAGTAAAAGGAAAAATATCTAAAAAGGGAGAAGGTTTTTGTATTGTTCAGGCTGGTCCTGTGGGAATTAAGATATATACAAATAACGAGACCGTGAATGAATTGTCAGAAAAAGAGCAGTTTTTTTGTCGGATGTATGTTCGTGATGATGAGATAGATTTGTACGGTTTTACAAAAGAAAGAACATTGAAGCTTTTTGAGATGCTTACCTCTGTTTCTGGGGTAGGCCCGAAAACAGCTTTAAATATTTTTGATATTGATTCGGTAGAAAATATTACAGCAGCAATTATTGAAAAAAGAGATGATTTTTTGAGTAAGGCTTCAGGAATTGGTAAAAAAACAGCCGGACGTATAATCTTGGATTTGCATAACAAGCTTAGTATCCCAGGCTCTGAAGAAAAAACAAAAAGAATGGATGTCGATGAAGATGTTGTAGCAGCTCTTGTTAACTTGGGGTATAAAAAACAGGAAGTAAAAAGAGCTATTTTAGAGTTGGGTGCTAAACCAAAAGATTTGGAAGGAAGATTAAAAGAAACATTAAAGAAGCTTAGTTAAACATATGAATAAAATTTTAGGATTTTTTAAAAAAATAATTCCTAGCTCGATATTTAAATTTTTTCAACCAGCGTATCATTATTTACTCGCTGTTTTGGGGAATATATTTTTTGGTTCATTTAGCGAGGAGGTTTTTGTTGTTGGGGTGACAGGAACAAAGGGGAAAACTACGACCGTGGAGTTAATAAATGAGATATTAGAAAAGAATGGGGAGAAGACAGCTCTTCTTTCTTCGGTGTATAAAAAAATTGGAGACAAGAGAGAAAAAAAGGATTCTTTAAATACCATGCCTGGAAGATGGTATATTCCAAAATTTTTGAAAAAGGCTGTGGAGGCAGGCTGCAGTTATGTTATTTTGGAGGTTTCTTCTCAAGGAGTAGAACAGTTTAGGCATAAATTTATTGATTGGAACGCCGCAATTTTTTTGAACTTACATCCAGAACATATTGAGTCTCATGGTTCTTTTGAAAAGTACAGAGAAGCAAAGGTGAGGTTTTTTGAGTCTTTAAAAAAATCAAAAGCAGGCACAAAATACTTTTTGGTAAACAAGGATGATGAGAATTCTTTATATTTTGAGGAGGCTGTTGAGGATATTCCTGATTCAGATAAAAAAGTAGTAAGATTTTCTATTGATGATATATATAAGACGGTAGAAGAGATAAAAGAAAAAGAGGAAGCACCAGACTGGTTGTATTCTGAGTTTAATTTAGAAAATTTAGCAGCAGCAGTATCTTTTTCAAAATTAAGAGGAGTTCAGCATCAGGTTATCTTTGATGCGGTAAAAAACTTTGAAGGATTGCCGGGGCGGTTGGAGTTTATAACGAAGAAACCGTATTCAGTGGTAGTTGATTATGCTCATACACCTGATTCTTTAAGGGGGTTATATAAAAATTTGAGAGAAAATTACAATATGGCAGAGGATGGTAGATTGATCTGTGTTTTAGGATCAGCCGGTGGTGGTCGAGATAAATGGAAGAGGCCGGAGATGGGGAAGATAGCTGCTAACTATGGTGATATTGTTATTTTAACGAGCGAGGATCCTTATCAGGAAGATCCAATGGCAATTATTAATGATATTAAAGAAGGAATGAATCAAACTTCTGAAGAGCCAAGGAGATTAGTAGAGGAACCAGACAGAAGAAAAGCAATTGAGTTAGCAATATATGAAGCAAAGATTGGTGATGTTGTAGCCATTACAGGGATGGGGAGTCAGTCCTGGTTTCACGGGAAGGATGGAAAGATTGCCTGGGATGAAGCTGGAATAGCAAAAGAAATCTTTGATAAGTACAATGAGTAGGTTTAGAATTGATGTAAAAAATAAATCTTTGAAGGTGTTTGGTAACTCCCTGGAGGATTTTTTTGTTAACGCCGGGGTTGGTCTTTCAAGAGTTTTTTATGATAACTCTGAAAAATTTGTGAAAAGAGCTAGAGGATGGGGGAAGGTAAAGATTGAAGGTGATAATGTTAAAAGCTTATTAAAAAAGTATTTAGAAAAGTTAATTAAGATTTCTAAAAAAGAAAAGAAGGTTTTTCCAAGAATAAAAGTTTTAAGAGTTTCTCCAAAAATTTTAGAGGTTCAGATTTTTGGGGTTGAGGTTGATGAGTTTGGTAGGGTTGTGGAGAGAGTAAAGAAGATTGAGTTAAATAAGAATGGTAAAATTGAGGGAGGGGTAAGTTTAGATTATTAGAAAAAATTAATTTTTGTTATACTAAATCTTGTGTGAATTTTAATTATTTTAATTTATGAAATTAACATTTTACGGAGGCACTAAATCAGTAACAGGGTCAAATTATATATTAGAAGAAGGAGGGGAGAAGATAATGATTGATTGCGGGTTAATTCAAGGGGGAGATTATGCAGAAAACCCAAACTTTGAAAATTTTGAATATGAACCATCTGAGATTAAGGCAGTGTTTGCAACACACGCCCATATTGATCATATAGGGAGATTACCAAAATTAGTCTCTGATGGTTTTGAAGGAAAGGTTTATTCTACAAAACCTACCAAAGGTTTTGCAAAGCATCTCTTGGAAGACTCTGTTGATATTTTGAGTAGGGAGGCAAGGAAGTTTGATAAATCTAGTTTTTGTACCCCAGGTTCCATTGATTCCCTAATGGAGCTATGGAAAGGAGTTGGTTATGGAGATACGGTAGAAGAAGGACCGTTTAAGGTCACTTTTTATAATGCGGGGCATATACTTGGTTCTAGTTTTGTAAGGGTTGAGGTGGGGGATAAGTCGGTCGTGTTTTCAGGGGATCTTGGTAATTCTCCAGCTCCGTTAATTAAAGAAAGAGAGCCAATGCCAGAGGCTGATTATGTATTGATGGAGTCTACTTATGGAGGAGAAAAGCATGAACCAAGAGAAAAGGTTGTGGGTGAGTTAGAAGATGTTATAGAAAAAGTAGTTAAGAATAAAGGAACGTTGATCATCCCCTCTTTTGCGTTAGAGAGAACTCAAGCTTTGATATACCATATCCATGATTTAATGACCGACAAGAAGATTCCTGAGATGCCGGTATTTTTAGACAGCCCTTTAGCAATGAGATTAACTGATGTTTATAAGTCATTTAAAAGTAAGCTTGATGAAGAGACGCAGGAATTTTTAGACGAAGGACATGATTTATTTGAGTTTCCTGAATTACATATGACTAGAACAAGCAAAGAATCAAAGGCGATTTGGAACGAAGGTAATCCTAAAATTATTATTGCGGGAGCGGGGATGTCTCAAGGAGGTAGAATTCTTCATCATGAGAAAAGATTTTTACCAGGAAAAGAGAATACAATTTTGATGGTTGGTTATCAGGTGGAAGGTTCTTTAGGGAGAAAAATACTAGACGGGTATGATGAGGTAAAGATTGATGGAAAGAGTATCCCGGTTAATGCTAATGTTGAGTATATTCCTGGTTACTCAGCTCATGCTGATCAACCTCAGTTATTAGAATGGTTGCAGTCAGCAAGGTTTGATTTAGAGAAAATATATTTAGTTCAAGGAGAGACAGATCATATGGAGCCTTTAAAAACAAAGATTATGGATGATATGGCTATTCCAGTGGAGATCCCTGAAAAAGGTCAGAGTATTGAGCTTTAAATTAGTTTTAAGAAAGAATATATAATATAATAAAAATATGAAAAACAATCATAAATTCCAACCAGCGTATAAAATTTGTGTTTCAGGAGCTGCAGAAACAGGTCATTGTGATCCAGAGGCAGCTAGGAAAGCAGAAGAGATAGGAAGAGAGATTGCTCGGAGAGGTTATGTTTTAGTGACAGGGGCAACAACAGGGATACCTTATTGGTCAGCTAAAGGGGCTAAAGCGGAGGGAGGAACTGTAATTGGTTTTTCTCCAGCAGCTTCTAAAGCAGCCCATGTTCGATCTTATAGATTACCTTTGGATTATCATGACGTAGTTATTTATACAGGTTTTCATTATGCAGGGAGAAACTTAATTCTTTT
>DATGCT010000048.1:0-2002 GCA_035311565.1 Minisyncoccota bacterium
ACTTTTATTAATAATTTTCATATAATTCCTTCCTCATCTGATTTAGCCGGAGCCATTATCGAACTAGCAAACATTGAAAACAGAGAGCATCATCTGAAAACCACCTTAAACGATATAAAAGACCAGTACGACTATATTTTAATAGACATGGCTCCAAGCTTAAGTCTTCTTACAATAAACGGTCTCATGGCGGCTGAGGAGGTTTTAATCCCAATCCAGTGCGAACCATACAGCCTGGAAGGCCTAAACCAGCTTCTAAACACAATTAATATGATAAATCATAACCTGGGCCATTCTTTGAAAATAACAGGAGCGCTTCTAACTATGTTTAAAAAAGAACATGATCTTTCTCATAGAATAGCTAAAGATATCAAAGAAGAATTTCCTTATTACGTTTTTCAAACTGTAATTCCTCGTTCTGAAAGTTTAGCCGAAGCTCCTGGAGAAAAAAGACCCGTCATTATTTACGACCCAAAAAGTTCCGGGGCACTAAGTTATGAAAACCTGGCTCAAGAATTAATCAGACAAGAGGAAGAAATGAAAAAAGAAATCTCGGATAATGTTTAAAACTTTATCCACATTCTTATTTCCCTTGACTAAAAAAATGGTTCAGTTAAAATCATAAATAGTTCTGTCTTCGTTCAAATAAATTCAGTTTGATTTTTCATGCGGCCGATGGGAAATGCAGATTGGTTTATTTGCTTCGGATTCAGAGCTCGTGCACGTAAAAACTTTTCTAAAACAGGGAAGCGAAAGGAGTCTTCACGTGACCGATTAACCTGCGACTTGGGGTTTACCCAACTGTTGTGGATTAATCCTCACATCTGAAGATTCCGGACGTCGCCCTGTTTTAGTTTATACCCAACCCGTTTTGGTCTCACCACCAAAGCGGGTTTTGTTTTACAAACTACGTATTTTAATTTATACATCCTTTAAATATCTGATATACTATATATAAACAAAGACACTTATATATATGACTCAAGGACAAGGATTAGAATCATTAATTCCTAACAAAAAGAATAATCAAAATAATCACTCTGATTCTCAAAAAAATCAGCCAAATTATAATACCCAAAATCAACCTCAGCAAAACTCTAATCCTGCTTTCGAAAATCAAGCTCCAGTAAAACCACAACAGCAGCAAGCTCAACCAAATAAAAATCAGTCTCAAAACCAAAAACCAAGCAAACCTCCTGTCATCAAAAGAGGTAACAAACAAAAACCTCCTGTATACTATCCTCCTGGACAACAAAACAAACAGAGTAACCAACAAGCACCCAATCCTCCTCAACAAAACAACAAACAGCAAAAACAGTCTCAACCTAATACTCAACAAACTGAACCAGCACCATTCAAGGTTGATTTTGAAGAAAAGACTTCTGACCAATCTCAACCATCACCAACCCCTCAAACTCAAAACCAAGAACCCAACCGAAAACCTCAAGAAGAAATCTCCCAACCTCAAACTTCTCCTCAAGAAGATCTGACCGAAAAAAAAGATGAAAACCAGGCAGTATTTCAAATAGAGGTAGACAAAATAAAACCTAACCCTTTCCAACCAAGAAAAGAATACGATCCCCAAGGATTAAAAGAACTTGCTCAATCAATTAGAGAAGTTGGTATTATCCAACCTTTAGTTGTTTCACGAATAGAGGAGGAAGTAGAGAATGGTACCAAGGTTCATTATCAATTAATTTCCGGAGAAAGACGTCTTCGGGCTTCTAAAATGATCGGTCTCAAAACAGTTCCGGCCGTTGTACGAAGAGAAGAAGTGAAGCAGGATAAATTATCCATGGCTCTTATTGAAAACATTCAACGTTCTGACCTAAATCCTATTGAAACTGCTCGAGCTTATTCCCGATTACAAGATCAATTTAGTCTTACCCAAAGAGAGATAGCCACCAGAGTAGGGAAGAGCCGAGAATCAGTTTCCAACACCCTGAGACTTCTGAACCTACCTACTGACATACAAAACGCTCTTTCTCAAGGAAAACTAAAT
>DATGCT010000049.1:0-2965 GCA_035311565.1 Minisyncoccota bacterium
ATTTATACAAAATCAGATGATTTCTCATACCCCCTTCTTTTAGAAAAGCCAAAGCTAGTCAAAACCGATTTTAACATCAGAACTATCAACCCTCAAAAAGGGTCTGGACCGGCTGACAGTTGGACATCTGTAAAATCATCAGTTGATGACATGGATGATTTTTTCAGAGGTGACAAAAGCTTTAAACTAGCTCAATCAACAACCACGAAAAGTTCTAAAACTCTTCGGTATCTCAACAAAGGTGGAAAAGTGCTTGTGTATCTAGGAGCCGCTGTAGCAGCATACGATATCATTGAAGATGTTTGGAAAAGAGACTGGGAAGGAGCAGTTTGTGATGGTGCTTCATACACCACTTCATATTTGGCTTCATATTTAGTTGGTCAAGGAGGAGCTGCCGTATGTGCACCGCTTTTTGCCGCTGGGGGTGTTCCTGGAGTCGCTTGCGCCGGAGGAGTAGTAGTTGGAGCAGGTGCTGCTGGATACTTTACGTTTGAAGCTACCCAAGATATTTGTCACCAAACATGGGATAGAATTGAAGTAGAGTCAGACATGTTTGATGAAAAAATGATTTTCACTAGGGAAGAAATGCTAGAGATTAAAAAAGAAGCAGAAAGACTAGGATATGGTGACCCAATGCAACTTGTGGGAGAAGGTAACTTTACCTTCAATCAAACACTTAGCAAAATGAGTTCTTCTCAATTTAATGAAGGTTTGATGGAATTAATTACCCCTCAAAATGAATCATTCATTATCGGTGACACCACTTACTCTTCAAGCGAACAATACTTTTACGAAATTGATGGTAACAATCTGATCTTTACCTTAAACGATGCTGAACCAGGAGATTACAAAGTAGTGATCAATAACGACAAGGTAGATAACCTAAAGCTAAAGGTTAATCGTTTCAAGTATGGAGAATGGGTAATAGACTCAACCAGAGAAGAGGTTGATACATTAACTATTCATCTACAAGATCAAGTTTTTTCAGAATTCGAAGAAATTCGAACCTCTGAAGAACTAAATACCCAACTTTCTAACATTAATGGAAGCTATGCCACAGAACTCCGTATTCAACCCGGAGTGTATAACACAGAGTGGTCTATTATCAACAAAGATAACCTTTCATTAATCGGTGAAAAAGTTGGCGAATGCATCTTAAACTTTAATGATTCTCCAGGACTTTTATTCTTTGAATCAAAGAATGTAGTCTTGAGAAACCTCGTTTTTGACTCCACTAGTCAATACTCTGTTTCAGCAAAAAAGATTGAGAATTTTTCGGTATCAAACAGTATATTTAAAAACTGTTCTGATCCTGCCGTTAACATTTCAGAAGTTGATTCAAGTAAGGTTACCAACAATACTTTTGTTGATAACGAAGTCGGAATCTCTGTAGAAAATAGCGACTTGAAAGTTGTAAACAACATCTTTGCAAATAGCAACACAGGTGTAAAAAAAGAGGGATCATCCGGAGAAATAACCTGCGATTACAACAACTTCTACAACACTGAAACAGATCACATTGGTTTCAAATTAGGCCCTAACAATCTATTTGTTAATCCGTTGTTTGTAAGTGAAGAAGACCTCCATCTTCAAGAAAGCTCCCCCTGTATTGATACCGGTTCACCAGAGTTTGATTACTCTCTAGAACCTTCACCAAACGGAGAAAGAATAAACATGGGAGTCTATGGAAACACCAAAGAAGCTCAAATAACCGTTGACACCAAAATTGAAAACCAAGTTGATGTTCCTTCTAAAGTTCATTTATCTCAAAACTATCCTAATCCTTTTAATCCGGAAACAAAGATTAAATACTATATTAAAAATAACAATTCCAAGGTTGAACTTGTTATCTTTAATATTGCCGGCCAAAAAGTGGATGAACTGGTAAATGATACTAAACCGCAAGGAACTTATACCACAACATGGCAACCGAATTGTCAGACTGGAATATACTTTTACCGACTCACTGTTGATGGAAAAAGTTACACAAAGAAAATGCTTTTCATAAAGTAAAACTCAAAGGCGTCTTTTTAACAAAGGCGCCTTTTCTTTTATTTAATATTGACAATATTACATTTTCTGATATAGTATAAACAGTAACTTCAAATATTTTATTCTATTAGAGAGGCCGGAGAACAGACCCGCATAACACAATCTCCTAAAATATAAAGGGACTCTCCGCCTCTCACTCATAATTCCTCTTTTCAACAAGAGGAATTTTTTTATATCCAAACCATGCCTAACCTATCTGTTATAATAAAACTATGAAAAACAAAAACTTTAAAATAGACTTAATAGCCGGAACTCGGCCAAACTTCATCAAGATAGCCCCGTTATACAAAACATTTAAAAAAGCCTCCGATATTAAAGTCCGACTTGTTCATACCGGTCAACACTACGACAAAAAGATGTCTCAAATTTTTTTTGAAGAACTCAACATTCCAAAACCTGACATCAACTTAGAAGTTGGCTCTGACACCCATTCAAAACAAACCGCTAAAATAATGGTAAAGTATGGAAAGCTAATAAAAAACGACCAACCGGATATGGTTTTAGTAGTAGGGGATGTAAACTCAACCGCCGCTGCTGCTATAACAGCTAAAAAACTGAACATTCTTTTAGGACATATTGAGGCAGGTTTAAGAAGCTTTGATAGAACTATGCCGGAAGAAATAAACCGAGTTATCACCGATAGCATCTCTGATCACCTTTTTACCACTAGCCAAAATGCTAACGACCATCTTTCTAACGAGGGTCACGAACCAGAAAGTATTCACTTTGTTGGAAACATAATGATTGATTCCTTAAACACCTTCAAAAATAAAACTAAAGAAGAATCAATCCTTAAATCCTTAAAAATAAAACCAAAAGAATATATTCTTGTTACTCTTCACCGTCCCTCAAACGTAGACAGCCCCAAAATGTTTAAAAAACTAATAACGACCTTGGACTCAATCAGTAAAGA
>DATGCT010000050.1:0-4179 GCA_035311565.1 Minisyncoccota bacterium
AGTATACAGATAACTATTATATTTTCAAAAAACAATTTGTGCCGGAGGTGGGATTTGAACCCACAAGCCATAAGGCACATGATCCTAAATCATGCGTGTATCCCAGTTCCACCACTCCGGCTTTTAACTTGCTATTTGATAATATACCAGGAAATGAGAGGAAATAAAAGTGCTAGAGAAGAGAACATCATTGTTTGACTCTAATTATTATATATTATATAATATGGTCAGTAAACTTAATAATAAAATAAGAAAGAAAGGAGTACAGATATGACAGAGTATATCAAAAAATTCGTAATACCATCTGTATCTGTAATAGTTTTCGCTGGAATGTTCACCTTTTTGATTTTGAACATCTTTGTAGAGGCAATACTAGCAGGAATAGCTTCTCTAGTGATAGCGGGAGTATTACTTTTAGATGCTTTCCATAAAGTAAAACCGCTTCATTTTTCTATTCCTCTAAGATTAGGAAAACCAACCGGTTACTGGAATGAAGGATGGAACATTGGAATCCCCTTTATCGATAGTCTGGATAAGGAGTTTACTTACACTCTAAGACCGGATCCTATGGATATTAAGTTCCAGTTTATCACTCTGGATAACAGAAAGATAAACCTGGACTCGGAAACAAGGTGGGCTCCAAATCCAAAAATTAAGGACAAGGAGGGGGGTGTTCCTAGACACGCTTTCATCACGAAGAAAATGATGGAAGAAGGTCTTAATGATAAGATTGATTCCGAGATTGGTAGAATAGCGGGTGGTTTCTACTGGACTATCTTTCGAGACGAGAGAAGGGCAGTAGAAAACTACATCAACTCAATATTAAGACTGGAGAGGCCCGTTCATGTTAATGCAGAAAAATGGTTTTCTCTTATGGATGGTTATGACACATTGAAAGAAGAATGGATCGATTCCAAATTCTGGCACAACAAAGAAACATACACAGAAAAGGAGAATTTTTCTGAAAATAATGAAAATGAGCTTGAAACTGAGATCCCTTTTGAAAAGAGAATCCAGTTCTATTCTCATTTCTCTAACTTGATCGGTGAAATCCTCAGGGAAGGAGAAGACCTAAGTTCTAATTCAGATGAAGAAATATACTATGGCATAGACATTCACAACTTCACTTTAGGGACCGTAAGCTTTGACAAAGAGACTCAAAATGCTTTGGAAGAAGAGCAGAGAGCCAAAGACAGGCTCAAAGCCTCAGACCGCATCTTTGAAAAAAAGATGGAAAGAGCTAAAAAGTACAAAGAGTTGGGTATAGATGCTCAACAAGCTCTTAACTCATCTGAGAAAGATGTTAAGCAAGGAGATGGTAACATCTCTATTGTAGGGAAAGGTACACCGATAATCATGGAAGGAGGTAAGAAATGAGTAAGCTAATAAACAGAAAAAAAGCAAGAAAGTGGATTATTATCACTTTATTTGTTGTCATTCTTATCTCTATCTTTGGTGGTTATGAAAAAACCAAAGATAAGGTTGTAGAAAAAGCCTCCGAGGTTATCACAAAAGACAAACCCAAACCTAGAATAATTAAGTATTCTCAGTTTGGGTTTAGAAAACTAAATAGAAATTCTAAATTCTATTTAGTAGTTACAGACGATCAATGGAGTGGCTGGATCGATGCCAACACCTACGGAATGAAACATAGAATACGGTCTCTTAACGGCAAAACACACCTTACAAAATACAAAGACGGAACTGTAGATACTTTCCGAGTTGCTGATCGGAGACCACCGAAAGAATTCGTGTTTAAAGTAAAATCCATGTCTGACAATGACACGCTTGTTGTCAGAACATGGTAATATTCAAAACCCCATCTCAAAACGAGATGGGGTATTTTTTTACGCTATTACTATAATCTAAACTCCTGTTTGAAGAACGTTTGCAATAAGGGTATCAATTCCTCCAGCAAACAGTGCTACAACAATAGCAATCACAGCGTAAATCAACATATTCTTGGCTTCGCCAACCTTTTCTTCGTCTCCTTGAGCAGTAAGATATTTGAATGCTGCTAAGAGAACAAAGAAAGCAGCTGCTATCCAGAAAATAGTATTAAACCAAGTAAGTATCTTTTCTAAAAGACTAGTAGCGTCATCTAAGTTTTGAATAGGCGGATTTTCAGATATAGGATTATCGGCCTGGGCTAGCCCTAAAACTGGAGTAGCCAACAAAGCAATCATAGGAATAAATACTAACGCTTTATATAGTTTATCTTTCATTGTTAGTTTTAATTTGTTAATTCGACTATATTTTCAAACGACCTTTTATTAAAATACTTTTAATTATTCCACGGAATGGGTCAAAATATTCTTAATTAATTCATCCATTCCGTTAGCTACTAATATTATAGCATAACCTATCACTGTATATAGTATAGTTTTCTTACCTTTTTTGAATTTTTCGGGGTCTCCGGCGGCAAAAAGGATCTGAAACCCACCTACCAACACCATAATTCCGGCTATTGGAGTAGCGATAACTTGCAAGCCATCAATGATTCTGCTTAAAACATCCCCTATTGTATTAGCCCCTGATTCCTCAAGAGGGTTAGTTAACCCTATTGTAGGAGAACCTTCTTGTTGTGCTAGAACATGAGGCGTTCCAAAAATGAAGGTAAAGGCTAAAAAGATTATAAAAAATAAGGTTAGTTTCTTCATATGTTTATTCTAACACACTATTTCGGACCAAATAAACTGTTCATCACCGGTTAGGATATGGAAAAGAGTGTTCACAATAATCCAGGCAGTTAAGGTAATAACAACACCTATAACAGCGTTGGTAATTAAGCTTTTTCCTTTTGAAAATCTTTTTTCATTACCTCCACTTATCATCATCATGATACCACCGGCTACAATCGCGGCGGCGGCCACTATGTACGCTAACCGGGTTAGAAAATTAACAATATTAGAGATTACCTTAATCATGTCACAAAAATCGCAAGGGCCTTCTCCTTGCTGATTACAGGTTACCCCTTCCCAGATTATAGAGTTGCTATCAGGAGTACCTTCCTGACTAGCAAACACTAGTGGGGAAAAAGCAAAAAAGCCAACTAATAAAAGAATAAAAGCGCTTATTAAAATATTTGATACATTGTTCATGGTTATAAAGATTGTAGTAAGTTAGAAACCTCATCCTCTGCGTTTCTTAAAACTCTGTACGAGGCCTCTCCTTTATTCCCCACCGCCTTTATCATCTGATCAAAGATCCTGTCTGTTTTTTCAAAATCAGGCTTTTTCCAGGATTCGGCAATCAAAGCTTGTTTTGCAAAAACCCCAAGTTCCTGGTCATCTTTATACTCCTGAATTAAAGATTTAAGAGCAGGAGGTCTTTTTGTATTTTCAAGATAGCTTCTTATAGCAGAAGAGTCGAGAGTTAGAACCTTAACAAAATCCCAAGCTATTGTAGGGTATCGAGTTTGTCGAGAAACTGCATAGCCAAAGTAATCAGCGACGGCTACTTCTTTATTTTCTTTTATCTGAGGTGCTTTAGCAACGCCTATCTCCAAAAACACATTCCTCTCCTTTAAATCTTTTAAGTCATTAGAATAACCGAAGACAACAGCATTGTTTTCCCGGGCAAACGATTCAAAGTCCTGAGAAAGATAACTATCCCAGGTATATAAATCTGAGTTAGGGTTTGAAAATTGGGTATAAAAGTTTAATGCTTCTCTGCCCGGTTCAGAGCTAAAGGTAGCTGAACCATAATTGTCACTTACCATGTCTGCCCCAGACTGTATCATAAGAAGGGAAAGGAGGTCAGGAGAATACTTGATGTTATCTGCCCCTCCTATAGCAGCCCCGGCTCGGGAAATATTACCGGTTTGATCATTAAATTCAGTAAGTTTTTTAGTCTGACTTTTAAATTCTTCCCAGTTCTTGGCAGGATAAACTATAGCAGCTTCGTTAAAAAGACTCTTGTTGTATATCATAGCAAGGGTATCAACAGATGCTGGAAGAGCGTAAATCTTATTATTGAAATAAAAGTCCTGTTCAACTATCTCAGGAAAATCATTTCTTAAGTTTGATAAAGAATACTGAGATTCCGGTACAGGAAATGTTTTGTTAGCCTTTCTTAAGATATCGCTGTTTTTAATGACAAAGATATCTGGTCCTTCTCCAGCAGCTAACGAATCAAGGAGTGTTTCTTCATATTCTTCCAGACTTTCAAAACGGCGGT
>DATGCT010000051.1:0-6006 GCA_035311565.1 Minisyncoccota bacterium
AACATCAGAAACCAACCCTTTATCTAAAAACTTATCAATAATCTTCGGACCTACCCCGTCTATATCAAAAGCTCCCCGGGAAACAAAATGATAAAGGCTCTCTTTATGTCTTGCACCACAATCAGGATTAGAACAACGATAGATCGCCCCATCCTTCTCAATCTCTGATCCATCTACAGGGCACTTATCAGGAACCTCAAATTCTTTCTCATCTCCGTCTCTTAAGTCCTCTATCACATCAACCACCTGAGGAATAACATCACCGGCCCTGCTTATAACAACTGTGTCTCCTTCCCTAACTCCTAATCTCTCAATCTGGTCAAAATTATGTAATGTAGCGTGAGCTATCTTTACTCCTCCAAGGTTCACCGGCTCTAAAACAGCTATCGGCGTTAAAGCTCCTGTTCTCCCTACTTGAATCTTTATCTCCTTTACTTTTGTTGTAGCTTCCTCAGGAGAAAACTTATACGCAATAGCTCCTCTTGGAGCCCTGCCCACAGATCCTGCTTCCTCAAAAATTTTATTACTATTTACCATCACCACTATCCCATCAATTTCATAATCCAGTTTACCTCTCTCATCTTCCCAGTAATCTCGAAAGTCAAAAACATCCTTTAAGTCTTCTACTGCCTTATTATAATCACAAACCTTCAAACCAAATCCCTTCATTGCCTCATGTTTTTCTTTGTGAGTCTCTAAATCTAAACCTACTGCTATATCATACGCAAAAAAATCTAAGTTTCTTGAGGCAGTTACCTTAGGATCAAGCTGCCTCAAAGAACCTGCTGCAACATTACGTGGATTAGCATAAAGATCTTTTCCTGCTGCTTCCCTCTCTTTGTTTATTCTCTCAAACTCACTTTTTTTAAGAAAAACCTCCCCTCTTATCACTAACCTCTCAGGAACATCGAATTTTTCATCAAAACTCTCTAACTTCAGAGGAACTGCACTAACAGTCTTTAAATTCTGTGTTATATCTTCCCCTACTCTCCCATCACCTCGAGTAACACCTTTAATTAAAGACCCGTTTTCATAAATTAACTCCACCGCTAATCCATCAATCTTAAGCTCGCAATAAAAACCAGCCCAATCTTCAGAGTCTCTAACCTCATAACCTAAATAGTTATCCAATCTTTCCAACCAATCCTCTACCTCCTCTTCGTCAAAAGCATCATCAAAAGAAAGCATCGGTACAGGATGAGTAAATTTCTCAAATTTATCCAAAGGCTCCCCTCCTACCTTCTGGGTTGGAGAATCAAATGTTGCTAACTCAGGAAACTTCTTCTCCAGGCCCTCTAGTTCATTTTTCAAGGAATCAAAGACAGCATCTGACACCTCAGGATTATCTAGTACATGATATTTATATCGGTGTTTTCTTATTTCTTTCTTTAGTTTATCAACTCTTTTTTTAGCCTGTTTCTTGTTCATAAAACTATGAAGGGTTTACAAAAGGAGACACCAAAAACTTTGTTTGCAAAACTCGTCTTGCCTCTTCATTTTTACCTGTAGAGATAAATACGTTAACACCACTATCCGAACCAGGCGGAGGAATTATCATCTTTGCTTCATATGAAGAATCAGTAGTAAAAGGTATTCCTCCTGGTACCAAACAAGCTTTTTTCATCGGATAACAAAGTTCATCAGGATCATACTTGTATTCGTTGTAATAATAATAAATCGCTCGTTCTAATCCTGCATCAGCTGCATAAACTGCCTGGGTAGACTTACTAAAATCATTAGACTGCTGAACCTGATAAAACATCAACAAACCGGCAATAGTAGTAGCAGTCAATAAAATACCCCCCATCATTACTACAATCAAAATAATTGTCTGCCCTTTGTTATAATTGTTTTTATTTTTCTTAGTCATAACTTAATTTACAATCATTTAATATTTCCTGAGAAGCGTTAGGCATCTCAACCGGCAACACTCTTGAGCTAACTGTGGTTTGCAAAACTATATCATCATTAGACTGAAGCTCCTCTGATCCTACCCTTAACCCTATCGTAACTCTCCAAGGATTACACTTATCATCATTTGCCTGCTGAACATCAAAAGATAAAGTTTTAACCCGAACATTAGGACTAGTTAACTCAAAATTTTCATCATCTACTCTTCTTAAAATCTGCTCACTGGCCTTCAAAAAATTAACTGTTTTCCCATCTTTGTTCTTAAACTTTAAAAAATCATTAGCAGTAAAATCATACCCCGTTCTAATCTCCCTTGTCATTTGTTCTAACGCTAAACCTGCATTATCAATGATCGCCAACCTATGCACTAATTCTCGTTGTGATCTAATAGATTTTACGAAAACACCCACCGCTACAGTCAACAATACTGTAAACACCGACATAGCTACAATCATCTCCACCAAGGTAAACCCTTTCTTATCTTTCAAAATATTTTTTATTTTTTTAAAAATATCTTTCATGTTTTTATTTCACTCCTCGCCAGTTATAAAAATGGTCCTCGACATTTATTTTCTTTACCTCTCCGTTCTCTTCCCAACTAACTATACTATTCACACGTATTATATCCTCTGATTCATTATCAATAGAAATCTTTCTCTTAAAAATAGTCTCGTCCCCACTATTATACTGGTAACGATCACCATCAAGCTTCAGGTATTCCGGCTCTGATAACCCTAACCAAAGATCATTATAATTTGTATCATTATCCATAAAAGAATCATAACTAAACTCATAATTATCTTCTGATAGATACTGATTCCAAGGTCTTCCCTGAGCAATGTTTGTATCGATTATACTCTTCGTAATCTCTACCCCCTCAGCTGCTAAATTAGAAGCAATAAAACGATAACCAGCCGCTCTATTCGTTCTAATTGAGTTAGTAACTAAGTTAAAAATACCCAATAGCCCTACCGTCACCAACGTTAAACCTACCACCGCTTCTATCATCATGCTCCCTTTCTCTTCTTTTTTAATTTTTCTTATAAATTCATTCATATTTATTTACTATAAACCTGAGCTCCACTCCCTACCTCTACTTCAGCCACTTCCTCTCCATCAACCACCCCTAAACCAATGGTCCCTGCTCCACTAACATCTAAATATGGAGTAGAAAAAAGAACATCACAACTATCTTTACCACAACTCAAGGAACTAAACTCAATATCTACGTCTAACTCAATCTCTTCTATCTTCTCCCCTTCATCATACGACATACTTGAAAAACCATCCTTGCAAAAACCATTATTAGGAGTACTAGCCTCATCCCTAAATATTATCATTGTCCGAGGTTTCTCAAAATGAACCCCGAAAGCGCAGACTAACCCTCCATCATCACCTTCTTTTTTCTGTAAAGCAAAAGACTTTGCTCTTTGTAAAACCCCCACAACCTTAGCTTGGTTAGAAAAAAGAACAAGTCTGTCATCGCTCCCTCGATTATAACCTATCGTTACTGCTGTAATAATAGCCATGATAGAAATTACAATCACCATCTCCAACAAAGTAAAACCTGAAACAGAAGATTTAATTTTCTTCAAAAAAGAATTAATTTTTGTATAAAAAAGATTCATAACCAGTACTATCATTATAAACTGTTCAACCCAAAATAAAAAAGGCTTTTAAAGCCCTTACCCAAAAACCAAGAAGTCAAAAATCATTAAATACCAAAAAGGCTTAAATACCCCTGAATAATTCCGTAACCAAAAAATATAGTAAGCACCATACTTCCAATCATAAACGGAGCAAAAGGAAGCTTATCTTTCAGACTCTTATTCCCCGTAATTAACAAAACAGCCCCTAGAATTCCTCCAAAGATAAAGGCTAACATTAAAGACAACGCAATCTCCGGCCAACCAACAACTAAACCACTAACCAAAGCAAGTTTTACATCTCCCCAACCCATCGCCTTTCCTTTACTCAACAATATCAAAACAACAAAGAACAGTGCACCAAAAAACGCTCCTAAGAGATGGTTCACCCAGATCGTCTGAGTTGGAGAAAACATCAATGTATAATGTTTTAAAAATGAGTTGTGAAAAGGTAACACAAACTCTGCCACTCTCATCTTTAATAAAACAACAAACACTCCTAAAACCCCTAGCGTGATATTCAACTCATTAGGCACCAAATAATGACGGATATCTATTACTGAAATAAGCAACCATACCAAAAAAACCAAAATCCATAACCCTGCTAAAACAAAAAACACCCTCTTATCTAAAGGAGAGCTAAAAACATCATAAAAATTAACTAAGAAAAAAGGAACCACAGAAAAAATCAACCCGCTCAAAAACTCAACCACCGGATACTGCCAAGAAATCTTATGACCACACCCCCTACATCTTCCACGTTGTATAAAAAAAGAAACTAAAGGAATTAGCTCAAACCACCGCAAAGTCTTGTCACAATGAGGGCATCTAGATCTCCCCTTCAAAACATCAAACGAAAAGACAGAACTACCTGGTTCATACCTTAAAGAAACCACGTTCAAAAAACTTCCCACTATCAAACCAAATATAAAAAGTAATAAATAATACACTAAACTCATAAACTTGTATCTTCTAATTCTTCTCCCTCCTCCGGGCAAATATGCTCCTCAGGGAACTCAGGTTTTTTAGTAGAAATAATAGAATGACCAGCGCTATCCGTGCAATAATATTGGGTTTCTAAATTCGATTCCTCACCTTTCTTTTCATTCAACTTCGTATAAACAGAATAATTATTCTCATTATTAGACTTGTGAATATAAACCTCTCCTCCTAAACTCTCAATATCCTCCACTAAGGTTCTTAATTCTTTGTGAGCAATACTAGGCTTAGGCAACTCTTCCAAATCACTATAATCCCCATCATACATAGACTCTGCAATAGAGCGGATCTGATTTATCTCTTGAATAATTCTTGTGTCCTTAGCTCTATCTTTAACAGGTTCAACCTCCGTCAAAATAACCGTGGCTAATACCCCTATAATAGCCACGGTTACTAACATCTCCATTAATGTAAATCCTTTGTTTCTCTTAATCATAAACATCAAATATCAAGCTAAATAATTACTAATTACTCCGATGGACAAGTTGGACCTGTAGGTTCGGAAGAGCCTGTATAAGTATTACCTGCACTATCAACACAGAAATAAGTATCGCTATCACTTGCTAAAGAAGAGTAAAAGTAATAAGTTTCATTATCGGCGTCATATCCACCCCCTGGAGTTCCATCATTAGCCTCAATATCACCGGTTAATGAAGTATACTCTGCGTCACCTGTAATATCATCATATTTACCTTCTGCAGCATTATAATTAGCCTCTGCAAGACTTCTTATCTGGTTAACAGCTGAACGAATTCTAGAATCTTTAGCCTTACTTCTTGCTGGACCAATTGAGGTTATAACAGTTGCTGCTAAAATACCAACAACAGCAATAACTACCAACATTTCAATCAACGTAAATCCTTTATTATTCATAATTTATTTTTATATTTCTTTGTGACCTTTATTAAACAAAACGACCTTTTTCAGTTATAAAAATTATAACATAAATCTTTTAACCTTAGAAAGAAGTAGATAGGTTATATATCGGTAAAAGTATTGAAGCAAACAACAAAGCTACCAGCAACCCAATCACTATCATCAATATCGGCTGAATAAGAGACACAAGATTATTAACTATATCCTCCACTTCTCGGGTATAAAAATCACTAATCTTCTCCAGCAATTTATCCAACCTACCTGTAGACTCACCCACACTTACTAACTGAGAAATAAGCGGCGGAAACTCTCTTCTGTTGGCTAAAGCCTCTGACAACAACTTTCCTTTTCTTACCTCCTCGGCCGCCCGGTGAAACAACACTCTGTAAATCCTGTTTCCTATTGTTCTTGAAGAAATTTCAACTGCTTGAGGTATAGTTAACCCTCCTTTAATCAACACTCTTGCTGACTCTGCAAAACGAGTTAAATAAAGCTTCTTAAATAATTTACCAAAAATAGGTAGCCTCAAAACCAACTCATCCCTTACCGCCTTCCCTTCCTCTGTTTGGAAATA
>DATGCT010000052.1:0-3002 GCA_035311565.1 Minisyncoccota bacterium
AGAAACAAGTTTTTCATTACCTGAGTATATTACAAGATGGAAAAATGATGTGTTTACCCAGTCTGATTGGTCAGGTGGAGAAGGGTTAGATGGTCCGGTGAGTGATTATACAGATTCCTTTTCAAGTTCGACTGGAATAAATTATTCAGACTTAGGGGAGATAAAAATAGAAGGTTTTTAGTTGGTGATAATTGATAAGTAGTTATATAATATAAATATATGAAGAACATAGATAAATTTCATCAAAGTGAAAAAGTGAAAAAAGATGTAGGAAGAGTAGAGAAGAAGGTTCAAGAGGTTAAGGAAAGAGTTGAGTCTAAGTTTGAAAATAAGGAAAAAGATTCTCAGGCTTTGGATAACGAGAAGGAGATTGTTAAGCAGTCAGTAAGTGAGTTAGCTGATGAAGAAATAAAGAAAAAAATGGAAGAACCGTCTTCTGAAGAAGATGAGTATTTAGCAGATTATCTTGAAGAGGAAGAAGTAAGTGATCAGACGAAGGATGTTATTGAATCATTACTTCAGTTAGCGGTTGATAAGGGGGTGTTTGTAGCATTAAGAAGATCAAAAAAGTTTCCTCCTTTTGTTCAGGACGCCTTTCATGATTCTTTAGTTGATAAGTTGCTTCCAAAATTAAAAGAAAAAGGAATTGTATAATTATGTCTTTTTTAATTACTTTAATAGTTGCTTTTTTGTTGGTTGGTGGAGGAATTATTGGAACAATTCTTTTTATTCGTTGGAGGAGAAAAAAGGTGGTTAGAGGTTTAGATACAAAGTTATTTTTAATTCAGTTACCAAGAGGAAGCGAGGAAGGAACTGATTTAAACAGTGAGATTAATAAGAGTGAACAACTTTTTAGTAGTTTAAGTAAGTTTAATAAGCCGGTCGTTTTTGAAACGGCTATTTCTCATGTTGGAGGAGAGATTTGTTTTTATGCCTCAGTTCCTGTTAGTTTAGCGGAGTCTTTTGTGAGGCAGGTGCAAGGGATTTGGAATGATGCTTTGGTTGAGGAGGTGGATGATTATAATGTGTTTCATCATGATGGCACGACAGTAGGAGGGTATGTAGGTTGCTCTGAAGATTATGTAATTCCTATCAGAACATATACTGATTTAGAAGCAGATACCTTTCAGTCTGTGTTAGGTGGTTTAGCTAAGATAGATGATGTTGGAGAAGGAGGGGTGGTTCAAGTTATTATCAAACCGGCCGGTTCTTCAAAGAAAAAGAAAGCTAAAGCTGTTTTGAAAGATTTGAAGGAAGGGAAGGGATTGTCTGGGGCTGGTAATTCTAGGCCATTGATTTTTGAGATCTGGGATAAGTTTTTAGGAAAGGATAAGAAGGATGAAGATAAAGTACAGGATAGGACAGTGGATGATAGCTTGGTGGAGGCTGTGAAGTCTAAACTTAAGAAACCATTCTTTGAGATTAACATAAGAGTGTTGGCTTCCGGACCAAGCACTTTTAAGGCAGAGTCAATATATGATGGTATATCATCCGGTTTTTCTCAGTTTGCTTCTCCGGAGAGAAATGGTTTGAGTTTGAGAAAGGCAAGAAATGTAAAACAAATTGCTCATGATTTTTCTTTTAGAAAGTTTGATGATAAAAAGAGTTTAATTTTGAATTCTGAGGAGCTTGCGAGTGTTTTTCATTTACCAACACCTTTTACAAAAACACCGAAGATTAAATATTTAAAATCTAAACAGTTGCCGATGCCAGCATCAATTCCTAATCAAGGTACTTTGTTGGGAGAAAATATATTTCAAGGAAAAGAGAAAAATGTTTATATATCTGATGAAGATAGAAGGCGTCATTTTTATGTCATAGGTCAGACCGGGACTGGTAAAACTAACTTTTTGGTTTCATTAATTAACCAAGATATTCAGGATGGAAAAGGGATTGCGTTTTTGGATCCTCATGGTGATGCGGTGGAGCATATTTTAGGGTTGATACCTAAAGAAAGATATGATGATGTAATTTTATTTGATCCAACTTCATTGAAAAGGCCGATGGGATTGAATATGTTGGAGTATGATTTTGATAAGCCGGAGCAGAAGACCTTTATTGTAAATGAGATGATTGGAATATTAGATAAGTTGTATGATTTAAAAAGAACTGGGGGGCCGGCTTTTGAGCAGTATATGAGAAACGCTTTATTGTTACTCATGGAAGACGCTCCTAATGAACCGGCTACTTTAATGGAGGTGCCAAGAATATTTTCTGATAGTAAGTATAGGAATAAAAAGTTAAATAGAATAAATAATGCTACGGTTATAAACTTCTGGAGAAAACAAGCTGAGAAGGCTGGGGGAGAGGCTTCATTAGAAAATATTACACCTTACGTAACTTCTAAGTTTAATAACTTTATTGCTAATGATTATATGAGAGTTATCGTTGGTCAGACAGAATCAAGCTTTGATTTTAGAAAAGCGATGGACTCAGGGAAGATTTTGTTAGTTAATCTTTCAAAAGGTAAGATAGGGGAGTTGAATGCTAATCTATTAGGAATGATCGTGGTAGGTAAGATTATGATGGCTGCTTTAGGAAGGGCTAATGTTAGTGAAGAAAAAAGACGAGACTTTAATTTGTTTATAGATGAGTTTCAAAACTTTACTACAGATTCTATTTCAACGATTTTGTCGGAGGCTAGGAAGTATAAATTGAGTTTAACAATGGCTCATCAGTTTATTGCTCAGCTTCCGGAAGAGATAAGAGATTCTGTTTTTGGTAATGTAGGTTCCATGTTGTCATTTAGGGTGAGTGCTCAAGATGCTGAATTTTTGGCAAAGCAGTTTAAACCTGAGGTTTCTGAAAAAGATTTAATGAATATTGATAACTATAATATGTATGTAAAGTTATTAATAAATGGAGAGACTACCGATCCCTTCAATGTGCATGCTTTCCCTGCTCCTGGTCCTGATGTTGGTTCTCGGGATAAGTTAAAGAAGTTACTTGAAAAGAAATATGGAAGACCTCGTAAAGAAGTAGAGGAAGATATTACAAAGCGT
>DATGCT010000053.1:0-3508 GCA_035311565.1 Minisyncoccota bacterium
AAAGGACTATTCTTTGCCAGGTTCCTAATATTAAGCTTCCACTCTTAACGGGGACAGAGACATGAGAGCCTATGAGGGTAGAAATTATATGATCAGGAACGTGTTCAGGGTTGTGAGGGTGACGGTAATCAAGATCCGGAATAATATGATCAAAAGCATCAAGCATATCCTTGTCTGTCCCAGGATCTAAATCAGCGGTAGAAAGAGCAGCGGTGGTATGGGTAATAAAAACATTAATAATCCCAGAATTTATCTTTTCTTGATCAATAATTTTTTGAATATTTTCAGTGATATCCACCACCTCTTTATCTTTTTTTGTTTTAATAATTAATTCTTTCATACTTAAATTTTAACTTATTTTTTGAAATAAAAAAATACAGCTTATTTTAAAATAAGCTGTATTTAATATTTCTTGTGTGATTAGTTTGATTCTATATCCTTCTTCACTTCTTCAAATTCATTCTCTATTTCTTTTAATCTTTTTTTACTCTCCTTTACTAGTTCAGCTCCTTCCTTTACTTTTTTTAAACCTTCTTCTACATCAACCTGGTCTTGATCTTCAAACCAGTTTACTAAACTTTTTAGGTCTTTTAATGCTTTAGATAAATTAAAATCTTTTTCTTTTTTAGACATGTTATTTTTTTGTATCTTTTACTTCTCCTTCAATTGTACCATCAGAGACTTTAATATCAATTTCATCCCCCTTCTCTACGTGGGTAATACTTCTGATTATTTTCTCTCCGGAAGAAACGATGCTGTAACCTAAGCTAAGTTGCCGGTTAGGATCATTAGTGGAAATATTTTTTGACATGGTTTTTACTTTTTCTTTAACTTTTTCTAAGGAAGTTTGAAAAAGATTCTTTAGGTTCTTTTTAGTGTCAACAATTATTTGTTTGTTTTTCTCAATTGAGAATTCAAGTCTATTTATTGAGTTTTGAAAACCAGTTTCTAAGTTTCTAAAGTCTTCTAGTATTTTTTTAAACTTCTGAGAAAGATTGTTTGAGAAATAGTTTACCGCTTCTTTGGTTTTAGATAGTAGTTGTTGGTAAAAGCCTAATATCTCTTTTTGCCTTAGTAAGACTTTATGACGAGCATCTTCCCAAGATTCGTTTAATTTTTCGGCAGTTGCATTTGGAGTAGATACCATTACGTCAGCAGCCATAGCAACTAAAGTAACATCTTCATGGTGGCCTATCCCAGCAAGAACAGGAATTGAACAGTTAGCTACTTCTCTGACTAAAGCTTCATTATCAAATGACTGGAGTGATTCTAAAGAGCCACCGCCCCGCATTATCACAAGCACATCAATGTCTTTTTCCTTCATTGTCTTTATTGATTTTAAGATGCTTTTGATAGCCTTTTTACCTTCTACTCTGGTGTCAATCGCTTTGATCTGAAAACCAAATTTACCAAGATTATTTTCAAAATCATGAATTACTGTTCCCCCACTAAGGGAGGTGATTACTCCGATTTTTTTAGGAAATTTAGGGAGTGGTTGTTTTTTCTCTTTTGAAAAAATGCCTTCTTTTTTAAGTTTCTTTTTGAGTTCTTCATAAGCTTTTTTAAGGGCACCTTCCCCGACTAATTCTAAGGTTTGAGTTTGAAGAGTTAGACTTCCTCGAGGTTTATATACTTTAGGGTACCCTCTAGCAATTACCTCCATACCAACCTCTAAATCAACGCCGCTGAGATCATAGTTTGTTCTGCCCATGAAGCAGTTCAACACACTTTCATCTTGAGAATCTTTGAGGTTAAAAAAGAGATAACCTTTATTCTTGTTTAAGCTTGAAACCTCTCCTCTTATCCGAGCTTCAGATTTCCTCAAACCCTTGTTTAAAATATCAAGGTAATCACTAACAGAAAAAACCCTTTCCTCTTTGGGTTTTTGTGATTCTTCAAGTACTTTTTTAAAAAGATGGTCTTGATTACTCATTAATAAGAATACTCGTCAATTATTTTGCCTTGAGAGTTTTCTATTCTTACCCAATCATGCTGAGAGTCTAAAACATTTTCTCTGTTTACCCATAACCACCACTCATCATTCAAAAGGTTTTCTTCTTTTTGATAATGATCATAACAGTTTTTAACACTGAAGAAGTCATAGATAAACTGACGACAATCATTAGAATCTGAGAATCTAAGAGCGTTCATTTCGTTTGCGTCAGGCAGCTCACATCTACGGAAACCTCGGATTATGTTCTGACATTCTCCAGAAAGATGTTTATAATCTTCCTTTTCAGGCAAGGGGCAGTTATTAGAAAGGGAGTAATAAAAATCTTTTCGGTTATTAAGATACCCAGTGCAGTTATTAGTACGGAAGTTGTCTCCTACAGGACTTCTTATTCCTAAATGAATATATACAACCTGACCTTTCTTAAGGATTAGCGGTTCTTCTTCATTAGGTTCGTTTATTCGATACTCATTAACTGCTTCAGGGATTAAAAACCAAGAACTATTAGTTCTTATTTTCCAGTCGGTAATATTTAAAACCTCACCTTCTTCTAAATTGCTGCTTAGCTTTATTCTAGTTGGCCGATCTCCATACCCTCGGTTAATACTTGAGATGGTAACCACCCCTTCTCTACTAAAAGGAAAAGTGATGTCTTCTTGTTCTTGAGGTTCTTGATCGTCGTCATTATCTTCTTCTGGTTGAGGAGCATCATTATCATTCGAAGAAGTTGCGGTTGATTCTTCTTGTTGGTCACGAGAAGCATCAGGCACTCCCCCTAGATCTCCCTGCTTTGCAAGGTGAGTAGCAAAAATAACTAATCCGATAAGAATAAAGAGGAGAATTAAAAATTGTGAGTGATCTTTCATTGTTATTAATATAATCTAAAAGTATAAAGAAATAAACTATATAAGCTCTAACACATAATAAAGGCCTAGAGTGATTAATATAATCCCCTCTGCTAGAGTAGCCCAGGTTACAAACTTCGGAGAGGCCATCCAGATATCCATTTTCCAGACAGCGATAATAAAGATGACAAGCTCATCAAGCATATAGAACAAAACAAATATTGAGATATAAACAAGATACATAAAGGCAGATAATTTTTGTTCGGCTAGGATACCTGCAAAAATAACAGGGACAGCAGCAGAACAAGGAAACTCAACTATAGTAATGATGGCGCTAAAAACAAAAATTATTCCTCCTAAAGCTAATAAACTCTTTTTGTTCTGAAAAGCTTTTTCAACTTTCTTAGAAAATCGAGAGACAATCTTATTTCCTGTTGTTTCACACTGAGGTCCGTACTTTTTATATTTTTTAAACTCGTTGAGGAAAAATATTCCTCCTCCTATTCCCAACAAAGCTACTAGAACCCTCATAATGATTATATAACTGGAAAGAGCTGAGAAAAGCTGGTACCAAAGAACAATTAGTAGACCATAGATAACTGCTGTAGTGAGAATAAAGAGTCCTCCTAGGCTTAAAATTTTCTTCCTGGATTTTAATGTAATCACTAAACCTAATATTAATACTAACGCTCCTAAAGAACATACGTTAAAG
>DATGCT010000054.1:0-3350 GCA_035311565.1 Minisyncoccota bacterium
CACTATGAATAGAAAGTTAAGGGAAAAGCTTGTGGATACAAAGACATGGCCTTTAGGAAAACCACTTAAAAGACACTTGCAAAAAAAGAATCAGAAATAGGTTGACACAGACATTATTAGAAGATTATTATAGTTATAGGAATAGGTTACACATCATGCTGGTGCGTGGATTGAAATGAAGTTTGCTGAAAAATACCGTCCTAAGACTTTTGATGAGGTTATTGGGCAGGAAATTGCTGCCCGTATTCTCAAATCGGCTGTGTCTAAGGATGCTGTTGAATCGACGTATATGTTTTCTGGCCCCTCCGGAGTAGGTAAGACTACTTTAGGCCGAGTTCTTTCTAAAGCTGTTTTATGTGAAAATCCTTCTGAGGGTAATCCTTGTTGCAGTTGTGAGTCTTGTCTTTTATTTGATAAGGAGCAGCATTTTGGGTATAAGGAAATGGATGCTGCTTCTGTTGGTACTAAAGAGGATATGATCAAATTGAGGGATGAGGCTTCTTTTAATTCGATAGGAAAGAAAAAGATCATATTATTAGATGAGTGCCATGATATAAGCCCCTCCGGACAAGACTCTCTCCTAAAACAAACAGAACACCCCCCTCCGCATCTTGTTTATATTTTTTGTACAACAAATCCTGAAAAGGTTAAGAATACCTTACGGGAGAGATGTACACAGTTTCAGGTATCTAAAGTAAGTTCTGATATCATATTTAATCGAATAAAGGATATTTGCGATAAAGAGGAATTGAATTATGATGATGATGCTTTAAGGCTTGTTGCTGAGCAATCTGAGGGTCATGTTAGGAATGCTTTGAATATATTGCAGGGTGTGTCATATCTTGGTGATATAACAGTAGATAATGTCAAATCTGTATCTAAAGTATATGATGATGATATCTATGCAATACTTTATAACATTGGAGATAATTTAAAAGATACCCTGATTGCTTGCAACAGGGTATCCTCTTTTATATCGGTGCAAGAGTTATATAGCAGTATCACATCTATGCTGAATGATGCTACGAAGCTTTTATATGGTCTTGAAGATTTCCTACCTGATAAATTGAATCTTTTAAGGAATCTTGTTGATAAGCATGGATACAATTTAGTGGAATTTTTGGATTATTTGATGAAAAGAGATAAATATATAGATAAGATAAGTCTTCAAAGCGATATTATACTTCTTCATTATAAATTCAATTTGAATTCGTTTACTCCCCAGGTTTCGGATCAACAAAAAAATCCGGAACAGCATAAAAAACAAAACCCCATAAAAACCAAGCCACAAAACCCTTCTGCTAACGGATCCTTATCGCATGCAGAGCTTTCTAAGCTCAGTGTTCGTGATAGGAGTAGAGTTATACGTGAGCAAAGAAGAAATCAAAAAAATAGTGGCAACCAAAAAGAAGAAAAAAAGAGGGTGCCAGAATCTTGGCCCCTGCCAAAAGATCAGAGATTAGGGGAAAGTAGCCTCGATATGGAGGAGATATCTCCTGAAGAATTCTCTAAGTTTTTGGTAGGGGGGAGAGGTGGCCTCTGATTGGTTAATAATTGAATTGAGTGATTTGGGTGATTCTGCGGATTATGCGGAATTACATAATTCTCTTGAAGAGATGCTTGGTGAATTGGATTTTTTTATACCAATACACAATGAACAGATGGGTTCTTATACATCTACAAGTGTCCTATTTGAGGGTTATGTTTTCGTAAAAGACTCCCAGGAAGCTCGTTCCAGATTGTCAGAAATGGATGATTATAGGTTTTTTTCCCGATTATTAGAAAATAATGGGAGGATACAGACTGTAAATTCTAAAACTATAGGAGTGCTAAAAAGGAAGCTTAAAAATTCTGCTAAAAAGCGTATAAGACGCGGAACTATGGTTAAAGTAATAGAAGGAACATTTGAGAATTTAGTTGGAGAGGTTGTATCAACAGAAGATCAGGGTAGGCAGGCCATGGTTAAAATAGAGCGTTTATCTAGAGAAATTATTGCTCCGTTACCTTGCACCAGTTTAATTGTATTGGAAGATTAAATTGAACAAGATATTAATTGATGGGCATCATTTGGCTCATAAATCTTTCCATGCTTATAATTTAAGCACAGCCGATGGTCTGCCTTCTGGTTGTGTGTATGGTTTTCTTGTAACTCTCAGAGCATTAAAGAAAAGATTTCGTGATTTTCATTTTGTGGTATCATGGGATAATGATGCTAAGAGAAAAAAGAAGATATATGCTGATTATAAGTCTAATAGGAATCATTTTTCTTTAGATGACCCTATAATAGACTTAAAAAAGGCCCTTTCATCATTAAATATAACTCAAATTGAGATGGTTGATGAAGAAGCGGATGATGTTATAGCTAGCTATGTTGAGAAGAATAAAAAAGATGGTTTAATCTATGTTTATTCTTCTGATAAGGATCTTTTCCAATTAATAGAAGACGGCAAAGTTATTGTTATAAAACCCAAGACAGGAGGGTATCCGGAGAAGTTTTTTGATGAGGAGGCTGTGTTAGATAGATACGGTGTTACTGCTGGTATTTTTCCTTGTTTCCAGGCCTTTAGAGGGGATTCCATTGATACTATTCCGGGTGTCCCTTATCTTCCTTCTAAGTTGATATCATCCTTAACCTCCAAGTATAGAGAACCAACAAATATTTATAGTAATTTATCTTCTGAGGAAATGACTGATAATCAGAGAAATAAAATTATAGCTCATGAAGAGCAGGTTTATATCAATTACGAGATAATGAGATTGAAAAGGGATTTAGATTATTCAGTAGTAGAGGGAGAAAATGATGTAGGTGTCTTAAATGAGATTGTAAATAAATATGAGATTGAATCTATATCTACAGAGGGTTTGGTGTCTATGTTTGATAAGGAGTCTGGTTTTTTGCAAAAGCAGGCTCCTGCGGTAGAGAATATATCACTCTTTTGAATGGAGAACTTTATGCGCAAAACGTCCCCCTTCCTTAAAGGTATAGATTCATTTGAATTAGAAGCCCGGTTCTCTACTGAGAGTGCTATTAAGTATCAGGATATGAGAGAATCAAATGTAACATATGAAGAATTAATGCCTTTTTTAAGTAAGTTGCCTGAACGTGAGCAAGATTTAATAGAGTTGTATTACAGGTATCGAAAAAACCAAAAAGATATAGCAAAAATGTTTGGTGTTACTCAGGGGGCTATTTCCAGCCGTTTATCCCGGGCTATGAAAAGACTAAAATTTATTAGGGACCTTCCTAAAATAGAGTTTGAGGATATAGATAGTGATTTGAGTAATTATTTTGATGGCATGGAGATAGAGATTATTAAATGTATGATGGAAACTACATGTCAGAGCAAGAC
>DATGCT010000055.1:0-2153 GCA_035311565.1 Minisyncoccota bacterium
TTCTTTATCTTCTTCCTGCTCCTTTTCCTCTAAATCTTTTTCTTTCTCCTTACTCTCTTCCTCGTCGTCATCTTGTTCAACTTTATCAACCTCCTGCTCATCTTTTGGCTCTGTGTTCAACTCGCCCGGCGTTCCACCAACCTCAAGACTAGTATGCCAGCTACCATCATGGCTTCTCTCCATTGTCCTTTTTTCATCATTGTCTCCAGCAGTCCAACCACCACCAGCATATACTGCATCACGTAAAATACAATCTTTATCATACAACTGAAGACCTTCATCTTCATTAGATAAAGTACCGGAATATATACCATCTGCCTCAGGTTCCGCTGCATTATCATCAGAACGTTCGATTAAATAGACATCTAAAATGCCTAAAACAGTGCCCTCGGGTACCTGATACTGAATCTGATTCTTCTGATCAATTACCTGATATCCACTTATATCCAACTCCTTACCCGAAATATTCTTAATCTCAATCCATTCATGACGATAATTATCATTATCACCCATCCATGCTACTTCGTTTATTCTAACTGGAGTACTCCCTGGTATCTTTGTATTATCAAACGAACAAAAACTATTTTCTTCAATCACCTCCTCTACCTCACCTCCTTCTGAATCATCTTCTTCGTATAAAGAAACTTGCTCTGATTCTTCAAAACTATTACCTGAGGTAAAAGTTTCTTTTACCACGTTCCCTACCGAACCAAAAAAGTTTTTAACACCATTAAAAGCTTTAGACACACCACCAACTATTGATCTATCTCTCCCTGCTTCCTCTAACAAACCTATCTGACCATACATACCTTCATTCCCTGCCCCATACTTTCTATTCTCTACTTCCTCTGAAACAGCTTTCGGAAACATTTCTAACAAAGCTACTCCATGTAAAACAACTTTTTTTGAGAGGCGTTTAAAATATTGTTGGAATACCACTATACTCTCATCATCTCCTGAAAAAAATAATTCTTGACTCCTATCAAAATTATAAACTCCTTCTGATATTGGAAATTTACTTCCATCTTTATCCAATCCGTAAGCTAGATTGTCTGATATTTCAACAACCTTGGGATTTTCATAAACATCACTATCAATTGTATCCTTTGAGAAAAAATACCTATTAGAATTAATAGCCATACTCTTTAAATAGCTTTCTACAGTAGTCTTATTTGGTATCTCAAAATCACCTGATTTAAGCTCTTCCAAAACCCCCGTTCTCCTCTCAATATTCTCAACAGTATAACCCTTAGCAAAAGATTCATAAGGTGACCCCGATTCTCCAATAGCTTTCTCTCCTAAATCTCCAAGCGGTGGATGAGCATCATTTCTTGTATGAGCTGGAACTGCCATATCTTCTAATAAATGCAACACATGCCCTAAAGTAATATATGCTTCTTTTTCTTTTTTATCAGCCATATAACTTGCTGCTTTATTCCAGGTCCTCTCCCCACCTTCTGCTCTTCTTTGATACAAAGTATTATTTACCCAATCAATTGCTGTTGTTTTGTTACCTACAGCAACAGATTCTACAAGTTGAGCAATAGCTTTCTGATCTCCCTTACCCATATTGTCATAATTCCAAGCAATGCCCTGAACAGGATCATAAAAATGATTCACCCACCTTGGAGGCATATCTTCTAACTGTGAACCTTTGATAAGCCACTTTTTTTGTTGGTCTGTTAACGGATTATCAGGATGAAGATAATTATAAAAAGAAACCACCTGACTTGTTAAAGCCGGGTGGGTAGTTTTCGCACTATAACCATTGGCGCTGGGCGTCGTAATTAAAAATAATATACCTATTAAAAATAATAACCACTTCCTCATAAACTAAATCATAATCTAGTTATCTTCCAAACTCCTGAAGGATATCTTTTGAACCCTATATAATAACGAGGAGTATCTTTATCTACAAAAGCCTCCATACTGTATGTTTCAATTTCTTCAACGTTAATTTCTTTAGATTTGCTTGACTCAGTAGGTTTTGCTTTTTTAATATGCTCTAAAGAAAAATTAATATCTTCTTTATCCATACCTCTCAATGTTTCCAACATTTCCTCCTTCTTCCCAATCACAAAATAATCACTAGCTAACTCATAATCTCCTACTTCCACTGCTTGTATAAACATATCTAAAGTTTCTTGTGGAGT
>DATGCT010000056.1:0-2688 GCA_035311565.1 Minisyncoccota bacterium
AATCTGTGCTAAAGTCACCCCGGAAAAGAAACTGGTCCGCTTTTCATACCCCATTATTCCCATAACAATCATGATGACCAAAGGCGTTCCTATCAACACAAACAAAGAAAATATTAATATCGGCCAGAATAATCCTGAAAAATTAGCCAAAGCCATGTGTGAGCCAAGAATTGCAAAGAACACTACTATGAAAAAGTCCCGCAAAGGCCTTACCTTCAAAGATATCTCAAAATTCTCCGACGAATTAGCCAAAGCTAAACCAGCTAAAAATCCACCGATCTCTATAGAAAACCCTATCTCTTTTGTAATAGCCGCCATCACAAACAACCAAGCTAACGAACTCAGAAACAATAACTCACTAGACTTAGCAATCTTATTAAATATATAAGGAAAAAGATTCCTTCCCAAAAACAAAATAGCCCCAAACAAAAATATGCCTTTAATAACCGTAAATATAAGACCTTGATAAGAAAAACTTGCTCCTGACTCAATACCTGAAAGCGTAACTAACACTAAAATAGCAATAAAGTCCTGAACCAAAAGAAAACCAATAGACAGCTTTCCGTACAAACTATTTATCGCCTTCTTGTCAGAAAGAAGCTGAACCACCACAATTGTACTCGAAAAAGCAAGTGCAATTGCTATATAAATAGACTCTATATATGCAAAACCAAATAAATTAGCAATACCAAACCCTGCCAAAGCAGTAAACAAAACCTGAACCACCCCTCCAATAAGAGATTCCTTCCCTACAAGTTTTATTAACTTGTAATTCATCTCTAATCCAACCAAGAAAAGAAGAAGCATTATCCCAATATCAGAAAAAGCTTTTAAAATCTCCTGATTATTAAAATTAAAAAAACCAAAATAAGCAATAACCACTCCCGTAGCTAAATAAGCCAACAAGGTTGGTTGCTTTAATAACTTAGCTATTATCCCTAAAACTGATGCTAAGAGTAAAACTATTGCTATTTCTAATATTCCTCCTCCCATGTGTTTAAATATTTAAATAATTAATTATTCATGACCGCTTTCTATTCTTCCTCCTAATGTTCTCAACTCTTCTAACGCTAGTTCTGCCTCAGACTTATCAGGAGACTTACCATGCCACCTAAAATCTCTTTCCATAAAATCAACCCCTTTACCGGGAACTGTATGGGTAATTATAACAGAAGGCTGCTCATGAATAGCCTTAGCCTCAGAAACAGCATCGATTACTGACTCTATATTATGACCATCCGCCTCTGCAACATGCCAGTTAAAAGCTTCATACTTCTCTATCAAAGGCTCCAAAGGCATTATATCTTCTGTAAAACCATCTATCTGAATATTATTTCTATCAACAAGGGTAATCAATCTATGCATATCGTGTCTCTTTTTTCCGGCATACATTACCGCCTCCCACCAGTTCCCTTCTTGATGTTCTCCGTCTGAAGAAATAACATAAGTCCAGTTTTTTATATTATCCAAATTAGAACTCAAAGCCATTCCAATCGCCTGAGAAAGACCAGAACCTAATGGACCAGAAGTTGTTTCAATCCCTGGCACAGAACCCCTATGAGGATGCCCTTGTAATTTGCTATTTATCTTCCTTAAGCTTTTCAATTCTTCAACCGGGAAATATCCTGCGTACGCTAAAGCAGCATACAACGCCGGAGCAACATGACCATTAGAGACAACCATCTTATCTCTTTCTCTCCATTCTGGGTTATCCGGATCATGGTTTAGTATGTGAAAATAAAAAGCTGTAAAAACATCTGCTAATCCTAAAGAGCCAGCAGCATGGCCTGAGCCCGCTTCCATCAACATCTCTATCACACACCTTCTTATATTGTTTGCTTTCTTTTCTAAATTTATTAATTTGTGTTCAGGAATACTCATTATATTTTTGAATTTACACTTCTTCTTAAAATCTTGTACCTTTTTTCAGGATTAGGACTATCAAATATGAAAGACCCAGAAGCAACTATATCAACCCCTCTTTTTTTCAACTCCTTAGCAATCCGATCATCTACCCCACCGTCTACCTCAATTGTAACACCTGGAGCCTTTTCTAATAAAGTATTTATTCTTAAAAACGTGTCTTTCTGGAAAAACTGACCAGAAGGCCCTGGATTAACCCCTAAAATCTGAACTGCCTTTACCTTATCTAAATACTCAAAAAGATCTTCGATATCAGTCTCAGGAGTAACTGACAACATTAACTCTGCTCCGTATTTTTGGCACAGCCCTAAAACCTCTTCTAAATCAAACTTAGACTCAATATGAATAATGACTCGGTTCACTCCTGCTTCTAACCAATTTTCTAAATATTTTTCTACATCAACAACCATTAAATGAACCTCGATATAATAATTTAAATTAGATAAATCTATCTCTTCCAAAAATCTTTCTGGTTCATTCCAGGTTTCATAACCCGCAAACTCCCCATCAGAAATATCGATCTGGACCCAACCGGCTCCAAACTCTTTTGATATATCCAATCTTCTTTTTAAGCAATTAAAGTCCTTGCAATTTATTGTAGGAATAATCTCCATAAAAACTTTATTTATTTTCAATATCCTTTAAAACCTCTTCTTCAATCTGATAAATCTTATTCAATCTTCTTCTATATTTTTCCTCTTCTGAAAAAGGAGTTTCCAGCCAAGTTACTACTATTTTCTTAGCTTCGTCTTTAGACAAATAATC
>DATGCT010000057.1:0-3274 GCA_035311565.1 Minisyncoccota bacterium
GCTATTGACTTGTGAGCTCCGATCTTTCTTTTCATATATCCTCATTATATCATAAACTTGCCAAAACACTTTATATATAATATGGTAATTAAAGCTTACAAACTAAATTAATTAACCTAAAAATATGTCAGAAAACAAAAAAACATACAAAAATCTAGATATCCAAAAAGAAGACGGGAAAGTCACTATCCAAGCCGAGATCCCTGTAGAAGAAATAAATAAATATAAAAAAGAAGTAATTGAAGAAGCTCAAAAAAATATGGAAAAGTCAGGCTTTAGAAAAGGGAATGTACCCCTAGACATGGTAGAACAGGAACTAGGCATGGAGAAAGTCATCGGCAGCGCCGCTGACAAAGCTCTCAACGAAGCTTACCCTCAAATAATTCAAGAAAAAGACCTTCAAGTGATGAGCGCCCCAAAAGTATCTATCACTAAGTTTGCTCTTGGAGAAGATTTGGGATTTAAAGCTGAAGTGGCTGTAGTTCCTAACTTTCAACTTCCAAAATATAAAAAGATAGGCAAAAAAATAGCCCAAGAAAGAAAAGATAAAGAAGACATCGATGTTTCTCCTGAAGAAGTTCAACAAGTAATCAATCAGATCCTCAAAATGCACACCCGGGCTAAAAAGGAAAAAGAAGATGACGAGAAATCTAAAATAGTTGATAAAGACGGTAAACCAATCAAGTCAGAAGAAAAACCAGGAGAAAAAGAAACAGAGAAACCAGAACTAACTGATGAATTCGTAAAATCAATAGGCAAATTTGAAAACGTTGAAGACTTCAAAGAAAAAATCAAAGACAACCTAATAAACGAAAAACAAACGGCTGAAATAAGAAAGAACAGAGAAAAAATAGCTGATAAATTAGTCAAAGAAACTGACCTAGAAATTCCTGAAATAGCTATCGAAGGAGAGCTACAATCCGTAAAACAAAAACTACAACAAGACCTAAAGAACCAGGACATGACTATGGAAGAATACATGGAAAAAATAGACTCAACTGAAGACGAATTCTTAAAAGACCAAAAAGAACATATTGAAAAACAGCTAAAAACAAAAATAATTCTTGAAAAAATAGCTGATAAAGAAAACATCGAGCCTGAAAAAGAGAAAGTGGAAACCCAAGCTCAGATGCTAAAACAAAAATACCCAAACACAGAAGAAGAATCACTTAAAGACTACGTAAGAATGATGATGAAAAACGAAGAAGTCTTAAAAATTCTTGAAGGCTCTGACAAAGAAAAAGAAAAATAAGATTAGAAACCAAACAAAAAAGACCCGCACATAAATGCGGGTCTTTTTATTTTACAAAGCCTACTCAGGTATCTCAGGAGAAGGCATATCAATTTCCTGCTCTTCCTTTTCCTTGCCACACCATGAACAACTCTTTTTATGATTCAAAAATTCAACAATAGCTGCTACACCTACTAACACATAAATAACCTTAGAAGCTAAAGCTTCCACACCACCAAACAACTGGCCTACCTCCCAGCCAGAAACTGCAAATACAAGCCAGTTCAACCCTCCAATTATCAATAAAGCAAAAGTTACTTTATGTAAGCCTTTCATAATATATCTTTTTAAAAGTTAAACCCCCGACCTTTCCTAATCTCTGCTTATATTATACCACAAAAAAGCTCAACCCTTTAAAACATCGATTACTTTGCCGTTTATAATAAACTCATCTTCAGGAGTAAGATATATAGGCTTATGTTTTTTATTTGACGAATCAGGAAAAAGACCAAACCTGTTCTTATCAATCCATTTAAACACCTTAACAGTAGCTAATCCGTCCACCACAACCAAAACTTTATCTCCGTTCTTGTAATCTTTATCATTAGGATCAACTACCACATAATCTCCAGATTTTATTTTCTTACCCTTAACCTTAGATTTATTCATAGAATCTCCCTCTACCTGAATAGCAAAAGCTCCTTCTTTTCCCTTTAAAATTCTTTTCGAAACCTTCAAAAAACCTTCTAGATTCTCATCTGCAAAAGCCGTAGGGGATCCCGCATTAGCCACTCCCAAAATAGGCACATCAACTAAAGCATCATTAGAAATCCCACTGGTCAGTTTTATCCCTCTGTTTTTGGAAGAATCTCTTTTAATAAAACCTTTATCCTCTAATCTTTTTAAATAATAAGATACGGTTCCCACACTCTTTATGCTCATTCCTTCTTCATTAAGTTCATCCTTTAAACCTCTAACTGTTGGCATCCGACCATTCTCTTTAAAATAATTATTTATCACCTGTAAAACCTTTTTTTCTTTTTTAGTTAAAAAATTCATGTTTTTATTTTATTACTTCACTTCGATTATACCGCATTATTAAAAAATGTTCAACTATTACTGAACAAAGCTATATTTTTAAACCGCCCCCGAAGGACGGTTTAATTATTTTAATTTAAGAAACTAGCTACCTTTTTCTGCATCTTCTTCATCCCTTCGTTCACACATTCCTTCACTACCCCGAGATCCGCCTCTCCTTCTGCTTCTATCTTTTCTACTTCCATCTGACCATTCACAACTACAGAAACCCCTTTCTTCTCAACCGTCACTGACTCTTTACTCATCTGGTCTCTCAAATTTTTTAGCTCTTTTAATTTTTTAAGTTTATCAAACATGTTAAAAATAACTTTAACATTTTATCCATAAAAGTAAAAGCTCGGAGCCGAAGCTCCGAGCTAAAATATTAATGACAAGGACATTTTTTATGACTCTGTAGAACGGCCCCACAACTGGAGCACTCGTATCTTCCATCGTAAAGATGACACAAACCAAATTCATCAGGGACCAATCCGTAAAACTCTGCGTATTTTTGAACAAAAGGTATCTTCACAAGCCCCTCATCCAAAAGGCAGACATAAAGATATGCTTTAACTGCTTCAAAAAAATCTTCTGCATATCCATTATGCTTGTTTTTCAAAAAATTTCTATGAGCCTGATAAGTCTTATGAAAGAACTCCTTCTGCTCATCAGAAAGAAACTCCAACTCATCCACGGGGCCCTCTACCTTTTCGGGGAACCCTTCTACGATAATTTTGTCAATTAATGCTGAGTTTTCAACCATAGTCTTCCTCCTCTTCTAAGTTATTTTTTAATAAAAGTTTCTATTTAAAATTATGCCAAAACAAAATTAACAGGTCAAATGAAATAATCCTACTACCTTAACCCCCTCCTTACAAAGACTATTAAACTTATCCACCATTGATTCTGTCTGGCCACTTAAAAACTCAACCGAACCATCCTCTAACTTCCTATTTACCTCTGAAG
>DATGCT010000058.1:0-6970 GCA_035311565.1 Minisyncoccota bacterium
TTTCTCAATTGATTCTCCTGCTCTTGCTAACACCGAGAAAAGATCTGTTATGAACATCGTTCATGCCTCCGAAACCTCCGAGGAAGCAGAACATGAAATAGAACATTGGTTTGGTAAAGGTTTCAAACCTTTTGAATATAAAAGGTTTGGTGTAGACGAAAAGAAATAATTTTTTGTAGAAATTTTCAAGTAGTGATATAATGTAAATAGAATCCGTTTTTAGATTCCGGACCAAAGGAATTTAAAAGGGACCCCTAAAAGTTTATTGCAAACTTCAATGAGAGCGTTAGTTCGCTGATTCGTTCGGGGACTAATTGCTGCGGGGACCCACTTTATACATAGCCGGGAAGTCTGAAAGCGGGCTAAGAAAACAACTCCCTTATTCGGAGTTGTTTTCTTTACTTGTTTATAAATAAATAAAACCTTAATATAAATAATGATGAACAGAAAGATATTCATAGGAGTTGCCTGGCCCTACGTAAACGGCAACCTTCATATTGGACACTTAGCTGGCTATCTTCTACCGGCTGATATCACGGCTCGTTTTCACCGGTATTTAGGTGATGATGTCCTGATGGTTTCTGGATCAGATTGTTTTGGTACTCCCATTACAGTCGAGGCTGAAAAAAAAGGGGTAGAGCCTCAAGAATTAGTTGATGAATACTATCCTCAACATGTAGAGCTTTTTAAAAAAATAGGTATAAGTTTCGATCTTTTTACCAAAACAACTACTGAAAATCATAAGGAGATTGTTCAGGATTTTTTCCTCAAGTTTCTTGATCAAGGATATATATACAAAGACACCGTAGAACAATATTATGACTCAAAAAATGAACGATTTCTTCCTGACAGGTATGTAGAAGGGGAGTGTCCTCATTGTGGATTCAGAGAAGCTAGGAGTGATCAGTGTGATAACTGTGGTCGAGTTTTAGACGAAGGAGAACTTAAAAATCCTGTTAGCAAATTAACAGATGAACCTGTTGAGTTTAAAGAAACTGAACACTATTTTCTTGATTTAGAGAAGCTCCAACCTTTTATTGATAAGTATTTTAAAGATGCTAGTGGTAACTGGAGGAATTGGGTAAGGGAAGAAACTCGTGGTTGGTTAGACCGTGGTCTTAAGCCTCGAGCCTTTACCAGAGATTTAGAATGGGGGGTTCCTCTTCCGGTAGATAAAATACCTGAGGAAAAAAGGATTAAAAGGATAGAGCATAAAAGTATTTATGTCTGGTGGGAAGCTGTCATCGGTTATTTCTCCGCTTCTGTAGAGTGGGCTAAGAAGAATAACAAGGACTGGAAAGATTTTTGGTATGATGAAGACTCTCTCCATTATTACTTTATGGGGAAGGATAATCTTCCTTATCACACAATGTTCTGGCCTGGTGAACTTCACTTGTATGATAAAAAATTACACCTTCCAGACAAACCTGTTATCAATCAATATCTTAATTTTGGTAGTAAACAATTTTCAAAAAGTAGAGGAGTGGTGGTTAATTCTGGCTACATAACGGAAGAATACGGAGTCGATGCAGTTCGCTTTTACCTTACCTTAGTAATGCCTGAAAACGCTGATACCAGCTTCGGGTGGTCTGATTTTAGAGAACGGCACAACTCTATTACCATAGGTAATCTTGGTAACTTCTTTAACCGCACCTTGAAGATGAGCCAGGATATTTCAGTTAATATAGATGCTTTAGAAGATGAGGTTATAAACAAAGTAGAAAAAAACATAGAAAAAGCTAAAAAACTTCTTCTAGAAAACAAATACAGAGACTATGCCCAGACAATTCTTGATCTTTCTAGCTTTGGTAACAAGTATCTAAGTGATAAAAAACCATGGAAAAAAGAGGGTCAGGAAAAAGAAGGTATCCTTACCAATGGTTTGTTTGTGTGTCTTAGTCTGCAAGCCATTATAAAACCCCTTCTCATCAAAAGCGTTGAGAAACTTGAAAACATAACCAACGTATCATTTGATCGTTGGCCTGATGATGTGGAGATTGTAAAAAACAAGCTTCAGGATATTAAAATAACAAACCCTGAAGGTTTGTTTGATAAAATAGATGAAGAAGCGATAAAAAAAGAAGTTAGTAAGCGGGATTAATTTAGTGGTAGAATACAACCTTCCCAAGGTTGAAGCACGAGTTCGATTCTCGTATCCCGCACAAAAATCCCTTTTAAAGGGATTTTTTTATATTGAAAAACTGAAGAACTGAACCACAAAAAGTATAAAAATTAACAAGTACATTAACCCCTCCCAAATATGAATCTTTTTAGAAATACCTGATATTACAAAAAGAAACGTTGCGGCGATTAAGTAAGGTACCCCTATCACAAATGTTACTTCGTTTACTGCTAGTGGTTTAATAAGGGCCGGTAATCCAATTACTAAAAATATTGTAAATACATTTGATCCGAATACGTTTCCCAAAGCAATCTCATACTTTTTATTCATCGCTGCTTTTACAGAAACCGCTAACTCAGGTAAAGAAGTACCCACCGCTATTGCAGTAATAGCAAGAAATGATGCATTAATGCTAAGTATTCTCCCTAACTGGGTTACTGATTCAACGGCGTAGTTTGAGCCAATTGCTAAACCAATTATTCCAACTATTAAAAATAAAAATGTTTTAAACCCAATTTTTTCCTTCATGTTCGTGGTCATCTTTTGGGTTGTTTTAGTCTTTCTTCTTTCTGCTCTTGAAGGAAGTGTTTCTAATTCTTCTTCATCTTTTTCCATCGGATGTCTTTGAAAGAATGTATAGAAGACATAGATTAAGAAACCAATCATTAAAATAATTCCTTCCCAGAAAGTAACCTTTCTATCAAAAACCATAAATGTTATCAGCACCGTGCTTACCGAAAGAAGGGGAGCGTCCAGATTAACCAAGCTTCTTGTTACCTTCAGTTTTTTCCCAACTATTGCTGCCACTCCTATGATAAGAAGGATGGTGGCAATGTTAGAACCAAAAGCGGTATCAACCACAAACTCTGTGGTGCCTTTCAAAACTGCTGTAACCGTTGTGGCTACTTCCGGCAAGGAGGTTCCTAATGCCACAACACTCACCCCGACAATAAAGGGAGAGACATTAAAAGCTAAGGCAATTTTTTCTGCACTTTCTACTAACCAATCAGCAGATTTAACTAAAATTGCCAGGCTAGCAACTAGTATTAATATCCAAGTTACCGTCATTGATTACATTATAACGTATATATTTATAACGTTATCCACATTCTGGACAATACTTTCTTGTTGTTGTTTTATAAATATTATATAATTCTTATACAACCTAATTAATAAAAAAATATGAATAAAACAGAAAAATCCCTTACTAAAGAAGAAGTTAAAGACCAAGCTACCAAGCATGGTCAAAAGCTCGGTATTTTAATAAGCGCTCTTGATATATCAGATGAGGAAAGAGAGGCCTGGCTTTCAATAATTGATAAGATGAGCTTGGAACAAATTGATAGACTGATTGATATCTTAGAATCCAAGTATGTTCATCAGAAAACCTCTAATCTTGATAAAAAGCTTAAGGAAGAAATGGAAAAGATTCAGAAAGAATATGAGGAAAAAATAGATGAAGTGGATCAAAAGGCGATTGATAAAATTAAAAAACTTTCTAAAAAAATAGAAAATCATGAATAAATTTGAACACCCCCCTCAATCTTTTGAAGAAAAAAACAAAAAGGAAGAAGGTGAAAAAGAAGAAAATATAGAATCTAAAGAATCTCCTGAAAACAAAAAGGAGCAAAAAGAAAAACAAGAAAAATCCGGAGGTTTTTTCTCTAAAGCAAAGATGATTGGTAAAACTGCTTATAGCGTAATAAGCAGTATTGGAGGTGTTAAATTTATCGGAGATCTAGGTCTTGCTTTAGCCAAAAAAGGAGATATATATAACCACTTTAAACAGAGAGGAGAAGTAAAAGAAGAAAGGAAAGAAATATCTCATGCTTTAGAAGAAATAATTATAATAGCAAAACAAAGAAAAGAAATAAAAGCAGAAATGGATGAGGCTTCTGACAAAAGAACTAAGATTTGGAAATCTAGTCATGAAAAATGGGAAGAGGATAGAAAGAATTTACAAAACGCAGTCAAAAACTTTAAAGAAAAAATTAATAATGCAAAATCACTGCCTGATAAAGAGAAAAAAGAACTTAAAAAGCAACTTTCTTTAATCATTAAAGAAAGAGATGCAAAGATTGAAAATGCTGAGGAGTGGAGAAATAAAAAAACAAATGAAGTTTTAGGAACATATCTACAAACCAAAGTTAAAGGAACAAGGATTGCAAGGGATGCTCTAAACACCGCCTTTACTGCATCTGGCTTGCTTGCCTTAAGAGGTGCAGTATATGGTGGAGTAGCTTTAGTAGAAAGAGCTAAGAAAGCCAACCTTGAGTTTTCTAAAAAAGAGCTTAAAGAATCTTTGAGATCAAAGGAGCTACTAGACTTAGATCGTAAGATAAATAGCTTGGAAGAAGATTTAGAAGCAGAAACCTCTGATGAAAAATCTAAAAAAATTAAAGAACAGCTTGATGAACTAAAATCAGAACGAGAAGAGTTTTTTGAAGAACATTTTGAAAAAGGTCCGAACTCTCGTCTTGCACACATAATCAAAGACACTACCGTAAATGCTACCGTAGAAACCGTCAGGTCTCTAGTTTTTCAAGGTAAGAGTAAAGAAAGTGAACATAAATTTAGAGACTTCGTTAAATCACTGGGAACAGTATTAAGAGGTTTTGGAATAGGAAGCGCTGCTGTTAATGAAATAGTTAATCAAGGAGTTTCCGGGGCTTTTGAAGAAGCTAATGATTCATTCCTTGACGCCTTTGAGGAGAATGGTGCAATGGGGGTATTAGGAGAGACGAAGGATAACTTCGCCGAGAGATTTAAAAGCATGATTGGTATTTTTGGTGGCAAGGAAGTTGAAGCAGAATTAGAAGGGGTAGAAAGGGAAGTCCAACACGAAACTCAAACTTTTGAATCTGGATTTGATAACCAAGACGAGGTTATTACAAACAGTGATCTACAAGCTACTGCTGAATCAGAAGCCACTCCTGAAGATGTGTCTCCTTCGATTGAGGCTGACACTAATACTTCTGTTGTGGATTCAGCTGAAGAAACAGATTCCATGGGGCGTCCTTCAGTTGATAAGCCAGATGTTTCTGAGATTTACCCAGCAAAATCTTTTGAAGAATTAGATATAGGTCATGCAGATTATCAAGGAGGCAGTAGTATCTGGGATGAAATTGATAACCAGATTGATTCAAGGGCAGGTATTCTAAAGACTCTTCAAGCATTGGGAGATAAGACAGAAGCATCAGAAACTCATTTAATTGATTATCTTAAAGATCAGATCGTAGAAAATTCTGAAGAGTTTGGGTTACCTGAAGGTATAGATCCTGATGAGGTCACCGCAGAACAACTAAAAAATACAGACTGGGATAAATTATTTGAATCAATCAAAACAAAGGAAGGTTTTACAAAAGCTTTTTCTAATCTTTCTGAATCAGCTAAACAAAATATTATAGAAAACAATAAAATTCTCCGAGAGGTTTCTCAAAGAACAGGTGAACCTATTGATTCTGAACATGTTGACCAAACTTTATCTGATGTTAAAGAAGCAGGAGGAGTTGATGAATACTTCAAAACTACCAACCAAGATCTTCCTATAAAAGAAACTTTGACTCCAAGTAGTGGAGAAGAAGTAGAAGATGTTGTTAATCTTGAAGATAAAGATCTTGGATATATGGATGATGAAGAGCGTTCACTCTTACACCACATAAAACAATATAGAGGAGAACATGAGCTTCCCGCTCATGTTGCTGATAATGCTCAAGAAGAGGCTGCAGAAATGATTATTGCTAACGCAACTCAAGAACAGATAAATCAATACCCGGATGTTCAAGACGCTTTTAAAGAAATTTATATAAACAAACTTAGAGAATCTTTAGATACCGGCTTCTTAGGAATATTTGGCGGTCCTGATCCAGATGAACTTTCTGAAGAAATTGCTGGTCTTGCCAGAGCTACAGGTGACTTATCTAAAGAAGAGGCCGGTGTTTTTACTCAGTTTATTGCTCAGGGAGAAGAAATGGACAAAGATGTAGTAGATCAATTTATTGAAGATGGATACTGGAACGAAGATGTATTTGTCGGAGAAGTAGAAAACTTTTCTCAAGAACTGAGTGAATCCGGTTTGCCTCACGGACAGGAGTTTATACCTCGATATCTGCACTTAGGGGGTGATGAGTCTGAGCTTGGTTTAGTTCACGCTATTGATGACAAAAAAGGAGTTTATGAATATGTTTTGGAAGATGGTCAAAAGATAAAAGTAACTAAAGATAGATTACAACAAATATTAAGTGAAGAATCTACTAAAGAAACTATACCTTCTCAAGGTGGAGAAGGTGGTGTTGAAGTTAAAGTAGAATCAAAGTCGGGGCAAGAGCCGTCTCAAACAACTGAAGTTAAGGATGAGGCTAAACCAGAAGAATCTCCGTCTGAAAATGTAAAAGAATCTAAGAAAGTTAGTGAAAAAACAGAACAATCTGCGAAACCGGAAAAAGCTGAAGAAGTTAAAAAACAACCTGAAACTCAACCTGATAAACCAAAAACTAAAGCTAATCAACCAGCCGAAGAAAAACCAGAAGAACCTACCCCAAAACAAGAGAATATTTCTGAAAGTACAACAGAAATCAAGGAAGATGAATTGCCCGAAGAAGTTCAAGGAACCGTAACTAAATACGAAGAACTTGTTGACAATAGCGATGACTACCAAGACTTAGAAGTAAATTCGGGGCAGGCGGACGATTATAATTATTACACCTTAAACCTAACAAAAAGTGACGGAAGTCATGTAGTAGGTTATTTCAACGAAGCTGGTGAAAGAATAGAAGATGGATTAGTGGTCCAGTTTATTAAACAAGACATTAGCCCAGAAAGCGAAGCAGCAAAAAAGATACTTAAAAG
>DATGCT010000059.1:0-2884 GCA_035311565.1 Minisyncoccota bacterium
CTAGACCCGAGAAAAAACCTACACGCAATAAAGACGAGTATAACAATATGAATATTACTAGTAGTACAACTCCTGAAAATGAACATTTATTTACCACCCCTGAAGCTTCATCAGCTACTCAAGAATTAGATAAAAGGTTTCAGTTAAATAGGATCTTATCCCATTACGACCCTAGAGAATATGATTTAGGTCTTAATCAAAAGGCAGGAGAGAAAAACACAATGGAAAGGTTTTATAAATTCAGTCCTGGGGATAGAGATGAGATCGTTCAGTTATTTGAAAAAAATAAAGCTGCCCTCCAAAAATCTAATGAATGGATAAGTAAAATTTTCAAGCAATGCAAAACCTTAGAGGAGATCAAAAGTCATTTTGAAAAAATCAATAGATTCGCTTCATTAAAACATAATAATAAAAACTATACACAAATCAAAGGAAATTACTAAAAATGAAAAAATCAGAAAAAAGTGGACTACCGATCCTAAACAGAAAAGAGTTGGATCTAGTGCTAACCAATTGGTCAGCCAAACCTAAAAAGGTTGGTGACAGAACAAAAGGATTTTTAATTATTGGCCTACCCGGTGTAGGTAAAAGTACAGCTCTAAAAAAAATATGTGGAGTTAATAATCCTTATGCTACTGTTCATGATTATCATAGATGGTTATCTGGTGGTAATAGCGATTCCATTAAATCTTTCTATTGGCGTAGTTGTCTAATGGCTCTAGATGAAATCGGAGCCAGCGAAAAGCTACATTTTGGAGAAGATCCTGTTCCTGGTTATATTATGGATCTTTATGATAAATGGTCTACAGGTAATACTGACCATCTAACAGTTTTCTTGTCTACTACTAATTTGAACTTAGAACAAATAAGTGAATTATATGGGGAAAGAGTCCTAGACAGATTAAAACAAATGTGCTACATTATTGTTCTGGAAGACACTAAGATCCGTCCCGGGATAGAAGATCAATCAATAGAGGAGGAATTTCAAATAAAAAGAAACAATCTTCAAGATATATAGTATAAAATAAAACTACCAATATGTATTACACCTTAAGATTACCGCACAAAACGGCACATGATCCTTTCCTATCTACAGATGAGAAGTTGATCCTGTCCTATATCCAATCTTTCGAAAGACAAGGTAAAACCTGCTTCACCAAGAATGATTCTATTAATGAATGCCTCGGTATACCCATAGTTTCAATCGAGAGGGCCTTACAAAACCTAACCGAAAAGAAATACATAGACATAAGACAAGCAGGAGGTCAAAGAGCTATTTTTACAGTGGGCCTCCAACAAACAAATAATAATTATGAACACCAAGAACAATCAAAGAGAGACATATTCGATTTTTAATCCAACGATGGATACCCTACCAGGAGAAGAATGGAAACCAATAGAAGGACATGATGGTCTGTATGAGATATCCAATTATGGCCGAGTCCTTAGTAACAACTTTAGAAAGAAAGGAGAAAGGGTTATCATGAACCAGAAAGAGCAGAACCGAATGGACGGAGGTAAAGGTTACATGCAAATAATGCTTTATGGTTGGAATGGTCTAAAGAAATACAAGACCCACCAGATTCATCATCTAGTAGGTCATCACTTTATTCCCAAACCCGATTCTACTGAGAGACTAATTATAGACCATCTGGACGAGGATATCCATAACAACCATATCGATAACCTCCAATGGGTTACACGTTCTAAAAACACTAGTCGAAAGGTGGGTAGAGCTATTAAGGTTGACTATGGCGAGTACTTTATAGTCTACCATTCAATGAGATCTGCTTGTAAGGATCTGGGTACAAACTACTCCAACTTTCAGAAACAGCTGATCAGGAATGGTCATTTCACTCGAAAGGGCTATGTGGCAACCTTTTCCGATATCCCGGCCCGCCAAATAGTAGATGATAGAATGAGTGGTAAAAAGGTAATGAAATTTATCCATGACTAGAGAAGAAAGAGCAAGAGGGTACAAACTCCTAGATACTTACCATAGGATCCCAACCCAAGAAAAGAAAGGTTGGTGGCTAAAGTCTTTATCCTTAGAAGATAGAGCACTAGTCCGTCAGCATCTAAAAGGTAACTCTAATAGACTTTTTTAATTCCGTAGTTTTTGATTAGTAGTTTATTATGTACCCTGGGTCTAACGGAGCCCGGGGTTTTTTGTGCGCTATAGAAATATTTCAAGGTAACATATATAAGATAAAGAAACTTGAAATAATATGGCAGCCCCAAAAGGAAATAAGTTCAGTCCTGGTAGACCAAAAGGTTCTGCTAACAAGACGACGACCGAAATACGCCAGGCCTACCAAACATTTATAGAGAATAATCTGGACGAGTTCGAGAATTGGTTGGCCCAGATAGAAGATCCAGGTAGAAAGTTCGATATAGTTATTAAGATGTCAGAGTACTTTATGCCTAAGCTAGCCCGTCAGGAACTAACAGGTTCAGATGGAGAAGATCTATTTAAGAATATCACAGTTAAATTTAATACAGCAGATGCCGAAGAGCCGAAACAGAAAGGGACACAAGAATAAGGTTAAAGCGAGAAAGCAAAAACAGCTTAACCAAGCCCGAGCCCAAAAGAAAAAGATCCTAGAAACTTTAGAACAACTAAAACAAGACGAACAAGGTTACCAAGTAATCAAACCAGAAGTTTCATTAACCCTACCTGATGCCTCAGATAGTTACCAACTTTAATCCCTATCCAGCCCAAACCCGTATTCTGGGTGGAGTACTGAATGGCTCTGAAAAGCATCATGTGGTCTGTTCTGGACGCCAGATGGGTAAGTCACTCCTAATTATAAATCTGGTTTTAAAGTTTGCCTTAGAGAATAACGATACAGTCTCGATGGTAGTCTCGCCAGTCTTTGTCCAG
>DATGCT010000060.1:0-3394 GCA_035311565.1 Minisyncoccota bacterium
TAAAACCTGAAGAGGAAGAATCTAAAAAATGGTACGAGTACTGGAAAAGTCAACGAATCGAGTGGTATAAAAACTTGGGAATTAATGAAAGCAACTTGAGATTCAGACAACATGAAGAAGATGAACGCGCTCATTACGCTCAAGATGCATGGGATATTGAATATAACCTAGATGGAGAATGGAAAGAGTTTGAAGGAGTTCATCATAGAGGCGATTGGGACATAAAACAACATATGGAACATTCCGGTGAAGACTTTAGATACACTAATCCGGAGACTCATGATAAGTATCTACCTTGGATAATTGAGACATCGGGCGGTGTTGATAGAGCAGCATTATTTTTCTTAATTGATGCTTATGAAGAAGATAATGAAAATAATCGAACAGTCTTAAAGCTTCACCCAAAGTTAGCACCATACAAGGTTGCGGTATTCCCTCTTTTAGCAAATAAACCAGAGCTAGTAGAAAAAGCAAAAGAGGTATATAACAACTTAAAAGAAAAATGGATGACAGACTGGGATGCTAGGGGAAATATTGGTAAAAGGTACCGTTACCAAGATGAGATAGGAACACCATTCTGTATTACTTATGATTTTGATTCTCTTGAGGATAATGCTGTTACAGTAAGAGATAGAGACACAATGAAACAAGATCGGGTGAAGATAGAAGAGTTAGAAAATTATTTAACAAAAAAATTAAATGGCTAAAGATTTCACATCATATAAATTAGATAACGGGATGGAGATAATTCTTGTCCCTCGTAAAGAAAGTCCTGCCACCACTGTTATGGTGGCAGTTAAAGTTGGTTCAAAATACGAAACAAAGGAAATATCAGGACTTTCTCATTTTTTGGAACACATGACTTTTAAAGGAACAGAGAAAAGACCGGGGGCAAGTACTATCGCTACAGAATTAGATGGATTGGGAGCTTCATACAATGCCTTTACCGGACAAGAGAGAACAGCTTATTATGCAAAGGTTCAAAATAAACATTTTGATAAAGTCTTCAATATCGTGTCTGATCTCTATCTAAATTCTACTCTGCCGGCAGATGAGATGGAAAAAGAAAGAGGGGTTATTATTGAAGAGATTAATATGTATGAAGATATGCCGATGAGAAAGGTTTCGGATGACTTTCTTAAGGTATTATATGGCGACCAACCTGCAGGTTGGTCGATAGCAGGGAGGAAAGAAGTGATAAAAAATATTGAAAGAGAAAATTTTGTTCAGTATAGAAACAAGCATTACAAACCAAGTAACACTATTTTAGCAATCGCCGGGGGATACGATGACAAAAATTTAAAAAAGAGTATCAAGAAAATATTTGGAAAAGCAAAGAAAGATAGCACTCCTAAATTACCTCGAGTAAAAGAAAATCAGGAAAAACCAAACGAGTTTGTAAGATATAAAGATTCCGATCAAGCTCATTTAATATTAGGTTTTAGAGCTTTTGATACTCATGATGAAAGAAAGTTTGCTCTTTGGGTTTTATCAAATATTTTGGGAGGTAATATGAGCTCTCGACTTTTTAAAAAGATAAGGGATGATATGGGGGCTGCATATTACATACACTCAAATACTAGCCTTGATACAAACTGTGGGGTAATACAAGCAAAAGCAGGAGTAAGCACGGATAAAACAGAAAAGGTAATAAAAGCTATTTTAAATGAGTTTAGAAAAATAAAAGAAGAAGCTGTTGGTGCAAAAGAATTAGATAAAGCAAAAAGAAATATTATAGGAAACATGTACTTAGGTTTAGAAACTTCTAATAGACTGGCTGGTTTTTACATCAATCAAAGGGTTAAAAACCTTGATTTAACCTCTCCTGATGCATTAGCCGAAAGAATAAATAACGTAACTCCTGATGATGTACAGTCTGTGGCTAAAGATCTGTTTCATAACTCAAAACTTAACTTAGCCGTAATAGGCCCTTTCAAAAATAAGAGTTTTCTTGATATACTGAAGATATAACAATGAGTAAAAAATCTAAAAAATTTGATTTGGAGATAAGTTGGAATACGCTATGGCGTATTTTGGTTTTCTTTGGAATTATTGCTTTATTGTTTATAGCCAAAGAAGCAATAGGAATACTGTTTATTGCAATAGTCATATCATTAGCTATTGAGCCTGCGATAGGTTGGCTTGAAAAACGGGGGGTGAATAGAATTTTAGGAGTATTAATTACTTTCTTCGTGGTGGTGTTTGTTTTTTCTGCGGTAGTGTACTTTATGATTCCTCCAATCATCTCCCAAGCTCAGTCTTTTCTAACTCAGATAAATGATGTGGTGGCTAACTTTTTTGGTTTCGGAATACCAGAAACTGTAATTGAAGGAGTGAGTAGTAATCTAAATCAGATATTAGGATATTTAAGAGCAAGCAATATCTCGATTACAGGAACTATTTCCACCGTGTTTAATAATTTGGTTTTTGGGATAACGACGTTAATTATTGCTTTTTATCTTTCTGCTGAAAAACATGGTCCGGAAAGAATGATTGAGATGGTGCTACCAAGAGTATATGAAGGGTCAGTACTAAGGGTGTTTAGAAAGTTCAAAGAAAAAATTAGGTTCTGGGCTGTGGCTCAGTTAGGATTATCTGTTATTGTGGGAACTGTGGTGACAATAGGGTTGTGGTTAATGGGGGTGAAATACGCTTTAATTTTGGGGGTGTTAGCAGCCGTGTTCGAGTTAGCCCCGGTAATCGGTCCTATCTTAAGTGGTATTGCGGCTTTCCTAATTGCTGTAGCGGAATCGTTCACGTTAGGAATATATGTGATCGTGTTCTTCTTTGTAGTTCAACAGTTAGAAAATAATGTGTTAATTCCGGTTATGTTTAAAAAATCAATGAAGATACATCCGGTCATTGTGTTAGTTGCTTTGCTTGCTGGAGGCCAAGCAGCGGGATTGATAGGGATAATATTGGCTGTTCCGGTAGCTTTGTTGGCTCAGGAAACATTAAATTATTTAGCAGAACAAAAAGCTTCTCAAGCTAGATCTAAACTCGATATATGATAGAGTATTTTGATTCACATACTCATATGCAGTTTGCTATATATGAGGAAGATAGAGATAAAGTTATTAAAAAAACGCTTGAAGAAGGCGTTGGTTTTATAAATGGGGGAACGAATAAGAAAACATCTAAAGAGGCAGTATCTTTAGCTGAAAAATTCAGCAAAGAACCGGTCTACGCAACAGTTGGTCTTCACCCTATTCATACTTATAAATCAAAGTATTTGGATAAAAATGAGTTGGAGACTAAAATTGAAGTTGAAGATTTTGATTATGATTTTTATAAAAGATTGGCTCAATCAGAGAAGGTGGTGGGGATTGGTGAATGTGGTCTTGATTATTTCAGATTAGAGGGTGAATCAAAGAAAATAAAAAAGAAGCAAAAA
>DATGCT010000061.1:0-4360 GCA_035311565.1 Minisyncoccota bacterium
GGGAGCGGTAATGGTGAGACATTACCATGAATCTCAATGTTTCAGGGGCGTGGTTTTTAAGAAAGTCTCTGATTGTAATGAAGTTATGAAGACTTTTCCCCATTTTTTTACTTTCTACAGTTAAGAATCCGGTATGCATCCAGATTTTTACAAATGGTTTTTTCCCAGAAGCGGCTTCTTGTTGGGCTATTTCTGATTCATGGTGAGGAAACTTAAGATCTTCTGCCCCACCGTGTATTTCATATTGAGGACCGAAGAATTTTTCACTAATTGCGGTGTCTTCAATATGCCATCCGGGACGGCCCCAGCCCCAAGGGGATTTCCATGCGGGTTCGTTGTTTATGAAGATTGGTTGTTTTTTGTCTGGTTTTATTTTTGATTTAGGTTGGTTAAGTTTCCAAAGAGCAAAATCCAGAGGGTCTTCTTTATCTTCTGCTGTCTTTACTCTGGAGCCTGATTTTAAAGCGTCTATATCTTGGTTAGAGAGTTTTCCATAATCTTTGAATTTTCTGACCTTAAAGTATATACCAGTTTTTGTTTGATAGGCGAAGTCTTTTTCAATTAGTTTTTTTACTTGAGAGATTATTTCAGGAATAACATCTGTTGCTTTTACATAATGATCAACGGTGTCTATACCAAGATTTTCCATATCTTGATAGTATTTTTTTTCAAACTTATCGGCTATTTTAAGAGGGTTTTTATTTTGTTTCTTACCTCTTTCAATTATCTTATCGTCGATGTTGGTAATGTTTTGAACATATTTTATTTTGAAATCTTGGCTTTTGAGATATCTAACAAAAAGGTCGAAAACAAGATATGTTCGAGCATGACCTATGTGAGAGTAGTCATATACGGTGGGGCCACAGACGAACATGTGATTTTCTTTGTCTTTTTTTATTTCTATTTTTTTATCTCTTAAAGTATCTTGTATTTTCATGTTTTTATTTAGACCAGTTTAAGATTATATTTGTTATCGTAGGGGTTTGATCTTGAAGAAGATTACTTTGGAGCCTTACTTTATATCTTACGTATTGTTTGTTATTGGTGATGGTTTTGTCTATACAGATTGGATTATTTGGTCCGGCTGGGGTGTCTGTTGCTCCACCGTTAGGAGAAGATTCACAGGAGGCTCCAAACCAGGTATCAGTGCTTGGGCCTTGATATTCCCAGGGCCCGGTAGTGCTTGTGGCAGCAGCGATTTGGAATTCTACTTTAGTGCCGGACGGTTGATTTCCCTGCCAGACTATACTTTGAAGAGTATTTTCCCCACCAGTGTTTATTATTGAAGATTCAAGGTATGAACTTAATCTTCCAGCGCTCCAGCTTGTGTTTACTTTATAATCTGTTTGGTCACAACTTGAGTTATTAGCGCAGTTGAAGCTAATCCAGCCTTCTACATCATTCCAGGCATATCCTTCAAAATTTCCGTTAGCGTCAATAGTTACTTGATACTCTGATTCGGCACAGATATCTCCTCCTTGGCAGTCGTAGTCAGCGCAGTTGAAGCTAACCCAACCGATGGTATCATTCCAGGCACAGCCAGAGAGTTGTCCGTCAGCTTGACTGTTTGTTACGGCGAAATCTGAGGTGTCGCAGATGTTCCCGCTGGGAGTAGAGTCACAGTTGAGAGCCATCTCTCCTATAGAGGAGCTAGCATATCCATGGAGTTCCGGGGCTTGGACATCTACTGTGTTTGTAGAGTAGAAGTCCCACCAACCAGCAGTATCGCTCCAGGCCCAGTGATCTGTAGCGTCGATATTTGTATCCGCCCCTGCAAGAGAGTATTGAGTTATCCAGAGCAAGGTGAAGGAGATTATAAAGAGGAGTATGATTTGTGAGTATTTTTTCATACGAAAGAATTTATTCAGTGTTTTTATTATATCTTAAACTTTTAGTTATTTCAGCTTTATTGTGAATTTTAGGATATATATTTTATAATAAAAGTATGCCACGTTATAATCCACGAAGAAGTAAATCTTGGAATTATGGAGGTGATAACTGGGTTTTAAGTCGGAGTAAGATTGATTTGTTTTTGAAGTGTCCAAGATGTTTTTATATCGATAATAAACTGGGGACTAAAAGACCTCCGGGTTATCCTTTTAACTTAAACAGAGCCGTGGACGAGCTTTTGAAGAAAGAGTTTGATATTTTGAGGGAAAAAGGAGAGACCCATAAGTTAATTGAGGAATATGGTGTTGATGCTCGACCAGTTGTTCATGAGAAGCTTGACGAATGGCGGGATAATTTTAAAGGGGTTCGGTATGACCACGAACCTACTGGTTTTACGATTTCTGGTGCTATTGATGATCTTTGGATTAATTCAAAAGATGAGTACATAGTAGTAGATTACAAAGCAACTTCTAAGAATGAAGAGATAACAGAGTTAAATAAGGGTTGGCAGGATTCATATAAAAAACAGATAGAAGTTTATCAGTGGTTGTTAAGAAAAAACGGGTTGAAGGTTTCTGATACAGGGTATTTTGTGTACTGTAATGGACGTACTGATGTAGAAAAATTTGATGGTCAGTTAGAGTTTGATATTACGTTAGTGCCTCATAAGGGTAATAGCTATTGGGTGGATGATGTGCTTCTGGATATTAAAGAGGTTTTGGAGTCTGACGAGATACCTGATGCGGACCCAGATTGTGACTATTGTAAATATCATAAAGTAGTATCTAAACACGAAAAAGAAGATAAATAATGAGACTTCATAGATTTTTTGGTAATTTTAATTTAGATAAGGGAGACATAAAAACCTCAGATGAGGAGCTGGTTCATCAGCTCCGTGATGTTTTAAGATTAGAGCCTGGGAACGAAGTACTTCTTTTGGATGGCTCGGGTAGAGAAGGTTTAGCTTCTATCGGCGCATTGAGTAAAACCCATGTTTCTTTTAAGGTTTTGGGGGTAAGAGAAACAGAGGCTGAGCCGAAGACTGAGATAACTTTGTACATGGCTCTTGTTAAAAGAGGTAATTTTGAAGAGGCTTCAAGAAATGCAGTTCAGGCTGGAGTATCAAGAATTGCTCCAATTGAGACAAAGTGGACGGTAAAGGAAGGTTTAAAAGAAAAGAGGCTAGGAAAAATCTTAAAAGAATCAGCAGAGCAATCAGGTAGAGGGAGGCTACCTGTATTAACTGAGGTTGGTGGTTTTGAAAGAGCAGTAGAGGATGCAGAAGATAATGATCTCAATATATTTTTTCATAAAGGGGAGAGCATTTTAACAAAAGATAGTTTACCTGATAAATTACCCGAAAGAGTAGGTATATTTGTAGGTCCGGAAGGAGGCTGGAGCGATGAAGAGATAGGAATAGCTAGGAATAATGGTTTTATAATGGCTGGATTAGGAGATTTGACCTTGAGAACAGAAACAGCAGCGATAGTGGCACCATACCTAACACTTTATTTGTTAAACAATTAGATTTTTTATTAACATTGAGAAAAGCCTTTAGGTATGGGATAATAAGGATATGTTGACAGATGATTCTCATATAATTTCGAATTTTTTTGACGAAGAGAAAATTGATAAAAAACCTATAAGAGATGGGTATGGTAGAGGATTAGTTGAGGCAGGAGAGAAAAATGATGATGTAGTTGTTCTATCTGCTGACCTAAAAAAATCTACTCGTTCTCATTGGTTTGCGGACAAGTTTCCGGAGAGGTTTTTTGAGGTTGGAGTAGCTGAACAGAACTTAGCTACCGTGGCTTCTGGTTTGGGGGTGTCAGGAAAGATACCTTTTATTTCCTCTTTTGCAGCTTTTTCTCCGGGGAGAAATTGGGAACAGATTAGAACTACTGTTGTGTATAACGATGCTAACGTTAAGATTGCTGGTCACCACGCTGGTATTTTGACTGGTGAAGATGGGGTGACTCATCAAGCTATTGAGGATATTGCTACGATGAGAGTTATGCCGAATATGAAGATTATTGTTCCAGCAGACATTAATGAAGCAAAAAAAGCAGTTGTTGCAGCGGTAGATATGTGGGGTCCTGTATACATTAGGCTAAGTAGAGTAGGTACACCTGTGTTTACAACAGAAGAAACTTCTTTTGTGCCTCAGAAAGCCCAGGTGTTTTGGGAGAGTAAGAAGCCTGAGGTAGTGATAATTGCGTGTGGTCATTTGGTGTATAATTCTTTGAAGGCTGCACATGAGTTAGAGGATGATGGGGTAGATACAGTAGTTTTGAACAGTCATACGGTAAAGCCTTTAGATGAAAAAACTATTTTAGAGTACTCAAAAAGAGCAGGAGCTGTGGTGACTGTAGAGGATCATAGTGTGAAAGGTGGGTTGGGTGGAGCTGTTTCAGAGTTGTTATCTAGAGAGATGCCTGTTCCTGTTGAGTTTGTGGGAGTAGATGATGAG
>DATGCT010000062.1:0-12738 GCA_035311565.1 Minisyncoccota bacterium
AAAAAACTCGATATGGAGCATGTTACCCGACCCGTTTTAAAACACATGCCCGGCCCTATCGGAGGTCACTGCCTTCTCCCAAACTGTGAGCTTCTCAACGACTGGCTTACCGAGACAATAAAGGGAAGGAATAAAAAGTACCAAGAGTAGTCTCTAGAGTGATCTATTATCTTGTATACTTTTGTGCATGATATTAGAATAAGAATACTTCTTATCCTAAAAGAAGCAGGAAAATAAATAATAAATAAACATGTATCAAGTATTTCAAAATCCAAAATCTGGTAAAACAAAAGTAAAAAACATTACTCCTCCAAAACTAAAAAAAGGAGGCATTATCGTAAATAATAAATATTCTTTAATAAGCCCCGGAACAGAAAAAGGTTTAATCGAACTTTCTAAAAAAGGTCTTCTTCAAAAAGCCAAAGAAAGACCAGACTATGTAAAGAAATTTATCAAACTTGCTAAAACCAAAGGTATCAAAGCTGCCTGGCAGATGGCTCAAGCGAAACTTTCAACAGAAATACCTTTAGGGTACTCCACCAGCGGAAACGTAGAAAAAGTAGCTGACGATGTTGAGGGTTTCCAGGCCGGAGATAGAGTAGCCTGTGCCGGCCAGGACTATGCCTCTCATGCTGAAAAAGTTTTTATCCCTAAAAACTTAGCGGTAAAGATCCCTAAGAACGTAACTGATAAAGAGGCCTCGTTTGCCACCCTTGGCTCCATTGCTTTACACGGCATTCATCAAGCTGACCTTAAACCAGGGGAGAGTGTAGCCGTTATCGGCCTCGGCCTGTTAGGCCAGTTAGCCACAAGGATGCTCAAAGCCTACGGCCATCCTGTTATCGGCTTTGACGTTAAAAAACGCCCCCTAGATTACGCCAAAAAACACTCAGATATAGACTACGCTGTAAAAACAGAGAAGAAAAGCTATCAAAGCGTCCTATCTAAATTAACCGACGGTCAGGGAGTAGATGCTGTCTTAATCTATGCCTCTGCTAAAAACTCAAAACCAATAGAGCTTGCTTCCAAGATAGCTCGAGACAGAGGTAAAATAGTTCAGATTGGGAACACCGATCCTGATATCCCATGGCGCACCTTCTATCAAAAAGAGTTATCCTTTAACTCTTCTCGATCATACGGTCCTGGAAGATATGATAAGTCTTACGAAGAAGAAGGAAATGATTACCCAATCGGTCATGTCCGCTTCACTGAACGGAGAAACATGAAAGAATTTCTCCGTCTTCTAGACGATGACAAAATAAAAGTAGAAGACCTCCTTACCGCTGAGTTTGATATCGAAGAAGCACACCAGGCATATGATATGATCATGAACTCCAAAAAACAGATCTTTGGTCTCCTTCTTAAGTATCCAGAAAAGAAAAAGAAAGAAGATGAAGACGTTATCGTCCTTACCGACAACCCAACCCCTCTCCCCGGAAGAGAAGAGGTTAACATCGGAATTATCGGCTTAGGGTCTTTTGCTACCTCTACCATTCTTCCTCACTTAAAGAACGTAAAGGATGAAACCGTTAACCTTATTGGTGTAGCTAACACTACCGGCAACAAAGCTAAGGACATTGGCAAAGAATGGGATGCTGAGTATGTTACCAATGATTACAAGAAACTTATCGAAGACAAGCGAATCAACATGATTATCTGTGCTACCCGTCACAGCTCTCACGCCAAGATGGCCCAAGAAATACTAAAGGCAGGGAAAAACCTATACATAGAAAAACCTATTGCTTTAAATAAAAAAGACTTAAAGGACATTGTTAATGCAGCTCAAGGCTCCCGCGCCAGACTATTAGTAGGTTTCAACCGTCGTTTTTCAAAACATTTCAAAAGAGCCTATAAAGAATTTGGAGAAACCTCTGTCCCTACCATGATTAACTACCGCATAAACTATCCTTTTGAAGATAAAGAACACTGGAGTTATGACCCTGATGAAGGTGGTCGAATTATCGGAGAAATGTCTCACTTTGCTCACGCCTTCCGATACATCACCGACTCCCGCCCAACCAGAGTATACGCCAGTGTCGTCCCTACCGGAGAAGGAGTACAAAGAGAAGAAAACGCTGTAATAAATATTGAGTTTGAGGACGGCTCTATCGGCAACATTTTCTACTCCGCCTTAGGAAGCAATCAAGTTTCCAAAGAGTACATTGAAATCTATGGGGGAAACAAGATAATGACCGTGGATGATTTCAAAAAAGGAATGTTGTATCACCACGAAGACAAAGAAAAGATAAAGTTCCGTCACCAAGACAAAGGGTATGACGCTGAACTACAAGAATTTATTCAAAGTATCAGAGAAGGAAAGCCTTCACCAATGACCTTAGAAGAAATAATAGATGCTCATTTAGCAATTTTTGCTGCTTATCACTCATACAAAGATGGAGAAGTAAAAGAGATTGAACCTCCCAAGGTTAATTAAATAATTCATACCGTTTTTAATGTCTAAAATAAGCTATCTGAAAAGAATCCTTAAGGTTTACCTGACAAACACCGAAAGTTATCTTAACTTTTGGCATGAAGACCCTAAACCATCTGAGGATATAACCCCTTATAACCTAGAAGAGTATTACATGACCTTTGAGGATAAAGCAGAGTACCAAGGCCCCCGAGACAAAAACGGAATAATTCTCTTTAACTATCACGGTGATATTGGCACCCAGTATAACCCTGTCGCTATTGCCCAGTACGGCCTTGCCCACTACAACATATACTCCAAAACAAACGAAGGGTACAACTTTGACGAAGCTAAAAAACATGCTGACTGGCTCATAGACAACCTAGAAGAAAATAATCAAGGAATATTAGTCTGGAAGCATGACTTTAAGTGGTACTACAAAGAAACTCTTCAAAAAGGCTGGTACTCCGCTCTTTCTCAAGGAGCCGGCATATCTTTACTTGTTAGAATGCATGAAGTCACCGGAGAAGAGAAGTACCTCAAAGCTGCTGAAGACGCTTTTGAGTCATTAGAGATTGATACCGACGAAGGCGGAGTAAGGTATGTTGATAATGAAGGAAATACCTGGCTTGAAGAATATATTCTAAGCCCTCCAACCCATATCTTAAACGGCTTTATCTGGGCTTCCTGGGGAGTTTGGGATTTCTACCTTGCCACAGGCAAGAAACGAGCTAAAAACCTGTTTGAGGCCTGTATAAAGACCATAAAGGAGAACCTCCACCGGTATGATACAGGTTACTGGTCCTTGTACGATCTATCTGATCAGAAAATGAAGATGTTAGCCAGCCCTTTTTACCACAAACTCCATATTGCTCAGCTTAACGCAACTTACAAACTTACTGACCAAGAAGAATTTAAAGAATATGAAGAAAGATTTAAAAAGTATCAAAACAGCTGGTTTAACAGAAAGAAAGCTTTAATCTATAAAGCTGTTTTTAAGTTAATTTATTTTTAAATAATAATGTATAATTGTAATACAAATTATTACAATCATGCCTTTAAGTCACTAACATAATGAAAGCCTTATTCCTTTCTCAATATTATTCTCCAGAAATAAATGCTCCTGCTCACAGGATGAGTTTTTTTGCTAAGCATCTATCAAAAAAAGGTGATGATGTAACTGTTATCTGTGAACCCCCAAACTACCCTGAAAGAGAGTTATTTGAAGGATATGAAAATAAATGGAGAAGCATAAACCAAGAAGATGGAGTAAGGGTGGTAAGAAGTTGGGTGCATATTACTAAAAAGAAAAGCTTCATTCCAAGAATTCTAAACTATGCCTCCTATCTCCTCTCAAGCTTCTTTGCCGGTCTTCATGAAGATCCTGACGTCATCTTTGTTACCTCGCCACCTTTTCCTGCTCTTGCCAGTGCCTGGTTGCTTTCAAAAATAAAAAGAGTTCCTTTGATTCTAGATATTAGAGATATCTGGCCTGACTCTGCTGTATCTGTAGGTATGATGAAGAAGGGCCTTCTATTTAAGTTCCTGCAATGGTGGGAAAAGAAGTTCTACAGATCAGCTGAAAAGATAGTTGTGAACGCTAAAGGAATAGGGAAAAGGTTAACTAAAGAAAAAGAAGTTCCTGAAGAAAAAATTGAGTTTTTGCCTAACGGAGCAGAAATAAGTATGTTTGACCCTGAAGCAGATGGTAAGGAGTTAAATAAAGAGTTTAATATTGAGGCTAAGTTCCTGGTTTTGTTCACCGGACTTATTGGATTGGCTCAAGATCCAGGAGTTATAGTTGAAGCCGCTAAAATCTTAAAAGATGAGAGAGATATAACCTTCTTAATAGTCGGCGACGGACCAAAAAGAAAAGAATGTTTGGAGTTAATTGATAAGTATGATCTCGAAAACATAATCATGCCCGGCAGTTATCCTAGAGAAGAGATGCCTAAGTTTGTAGCCCGGGCTGATGCATGTCTAGCTACTCATAAAAAGGATGACCTCTTCAAAGACGTTATTCCTTCTAAGATCTTTGATTATATGGCCGGTGCCCGCCCTGTGATAATTAACTCCCAAGGAGAAGGAGCCAGAATCATTAAAGAAGCAGAATGTGGAATAAATATTAAACCAGGATCACCTCAAGAGATGGCCGATGCAATCTTAAGGTTTTATCACAACTATGATATGGCAAGAGATTATGGCAAGAACGGAAGAGGGTATGCGGAAGAACATTTTGCCAAGAAAAAAATTGCGGAGAAGCTCCGCAATCTTTTGCAAGAAGTTGCCAGTTAAAAATTAATTACCAAACCATTCGTCATACCAGAGAGATAAAGATATAAGATTCCATATCTTAAAGTTATTATCCACCAAACCTTTTTGGTGGTTTTTTATTAACTTCTTTACATAGTCATAATTAATAATATCCCTTTCTCTTAACTTAGAATTAAATATCTTATCTGTTAAAGGTTTAGCTGTTTCTGGTTTTTTAAGCCATTCTGACATGGGTCCGCTAAAACCTTTTTTCTCTCTATTTATTATTTCATCAGGGATAATTCCTTTTACAGCTTTCTTTAGCATCCTTTTTCCATTTCCGTTTTTAATCTTTAAACTTTGAGGGATTCTTATTGCAAGCTCTATCAATCTTTTATCTAAGAAAGGCACCCTTGTTTCAACAGAGTGGGCCATCGCCATTTTATCCGCTCTCATCAAAAGAACTTCTGGCAATCTCATTTTTAATTCTAGATACATCATTTTTTCTAAGAAGTCTGCTTTCGGGTCTATCTTTATTACATCTTGATAATAAGATTCTATTTCTTTATACTCATGATTCTTTTTCAATTTTTCTTTATACTCTTTTTTAAAAAGCTTTTCTTTGTCTGTAGGGGCAAAAGGAACAGCGTTTCCCCAGTATGGTTTTTGCTCATCTTTTAGTCTTCTTGCATATTCTTTTGCAAAATCAAATTTTGGAGAGCTGAATAATTTTAAAATCCCATGAGGTATCTTTTTCAAAAACTTAGGCATCTTTTCAGCGTATTTCCATATTTTATTATATAGATTAACTGCCAGAATATAAGAATCATATCCTGCAAATATCTCATCTGATCCTTCGCCGACCTGAGCAACAATAACTCCGCTGTCTTTAATAAGTTTAGATATATAATAAACAAGAAAATCTATCTGATCTCCGTTAGGATCATCAAAGTACTTAGCATACTTTGGTAAAAACTTAATTAAATCATCATGATTCACTGTTATCTCATGTGATTTAGCTCCCAGCATATCTACTATCTTTCTTGCGTAGTTTAGTTCGTTGTATTTTTCTCCATATCCTCGGGCTGCAATCGTGAATGTCTCCACCGGTTCTCCAAGAGCCTCGCTCATTAACGCTGCGTTTGTTGAAGAATCAATTCCTCCGGAGAGAAAACACCCGAAAGGTACATCGGATACCATCTGTTTTTCAATAGAGTCCTTCAATATTCTTCTGATTTCATTTACGTAATATTCTTCTGATTCATCTTTTGGGTACCGGTTATTTTCCAAAGGATTCCAGTACTCTTTTTGTTGGACTCCGTTTTTATCAACTATCATCCAGTGAGCAGCGGGAAGTTTTTTTACGCTCTCAAACAAGGTATAAGGGGCGGGTAGAGAAGCAAAGGTTAGGTAATAAGAAACATTCTCTTCCGCAAATCTTTTTTCAAATCCAGGGTTAGCTAAAACTGCCTTAATCTCTGAACCAAACAAAAATGTTCCGTTTTCAACTGAGTAATAAAAAGGTTTAATTCCTACATGATCTCTTGCAGTAAAGATTCTTTCTTTTTCCTTGTCCCATATTGCAAAAGCAAACATCCCGTTAAATTTCTTTACGCAGTCCACCCCCCATTCTTGGTAGCTTTTCATGATGACCTCTGTGTCTGTCTCTGATTTAAAATCATATCCTAAGTTTTTTAAATCTTTTCTTATCTCCTTAAAGTTATACACCTCTCCGTTATACACAATCTGAATCTCCTCTTTTTCATCTGTCATTGGTTGGGCCCCTTTTTCAGAAAGATCGATAATAGAAAGTCTTCTATGACCCAACCCTACCTTTTTGTCTTTAGACACGAAGGTGCCTTTTCCGTCCGGTCCTCGATGAGCTAGGGTATCTCTCATTTTGTCCACCGTCTCTTTAGTGGTTTTTTCATCGTTATTAAAATGATATACCCCTGTTATTCCACACATATTATTTTATTCCTGAAAATGATTTTTTGATCTCCCCAAGAGTTTCTTCTCCCAAGAGGTATAACACCAAGAAATATATTCCGATTCCTAAGAATATATTTATCAAAACATGAATCCCTAGAAGCTTTAATATCAAGATTGCCACCCCCATTGCCAAAGTTCCGACCAATACATTAGGTAGATATCTTAAAATCTCAAAGTGATCTATCTTCTTTGCCAACCATAGGATTGCTCCGTTATACACAATCTGAGCCCCTATCGTAGCTAACGCACACCCCACAATCCCCCAAACAGGGATTAACAAAGCATTCAAAACAATATTAATCACCGCTCCTGCTACCACCATCGGAGCTATCTTTTTCTGTTTATCATGAGCAAAGATATAGTTTCCGATAAACATGCCGGGGAACACAAGAAGGGGAGTAAGTATCAAGAAAAAGAAGGCTGATGCTGATGGGAGATACTCTGCCCCATAAATAAAAGTTATCAACTGATCTCCAACAACTGCCCCTCCGGCTGCTAACGGGAAAGCCACTAAAAGTGAAGAAGTCAATGATTTTTCAAACAACTCTCTAGTCTTCTTCTTATTTTTCTTGCTTATAAACTTAGAGATTGTAGGGAAGGTGCTGATTGCTAAGATCGAAGGAATTACATACAACAAATTCACTATTTTCTGACTGGCGGAATAGAAACCAATCTCTTTAGCTCCTTCATAGAAACCTAACATCACAATATCTATGTTCAGCATAAAGACTCCTAATATTCCTAAAAAGGCAATAGGCAGGGAGGCCTTCAAAATAGGTTTTACAAGTTTTTTCCTAAAGTACTTAAAAACCTTTACAAACTTATCCTTCAGTATATATACCCCTAACAAAGCTCCTGTTCCCGCCGAAAGAATATATGTCATTGTCAATGCCTTGGCAGTAGGGAAGATTGTTAAGATCACAAACCCGAAAATAGTAATAGAAACATTAGCTACAATAATAAGCAGAGCATCAAGCTCCATCTTTTCCTTTCCTCGGAAGTAAGCTGAAGAAAACTCTCTTAACGCATCAAACGTAGTTAATAAAGCTACAAAAGGAATTAGAGCTTTTGCTGCTTCAATCCTTGAAAAAAGAGGAGCTACAAATATTATCAACAGCGCCGTTATTACCAAAAGACCCATCTTTATCCAAAAAGCGGTAGCAAAGTAACTGTCCGCTTTTTCTGGTTTTTGGCTCACCTCTCTCGTTAAAGTACTCTTCACTCCTAGATCAGTTAAAACCGTAAAGAAACCTGCTAACCCCACAACATATGAAAATACTCCATAACTGGCTGCTCCTAGAATTCTTGCAGCATAAATAACTATTAAAGCTCTAAAAAGACGGCTGCCTATCTGGCCAGCCGCCATCCAAAAAGTATTCTTGGCTACTGTCTGACGGACAGAATGGTTATTAAATAGAAAGTTTTTTATTTTTGATATAATTTTCATTTTATTTCCGATTGGTCGTAAAGAAGTAACGGATTGTTCTTATTATTATCGTTAAGTCCAATATTACCGATCTATTTTTAATATAATAAACATCAAAGGCTAACTTTTCCATAGCTTCCTTCATAGAAGCACTGGGTTGATAATTGATCTGGGCCCAGCCTGTTAACCCTGGTTTGATTATGTGTCTTATATCATAGTAAGGGAGATTGTTGAATCTTTCAGCTAACTCCACTCTTTCCGGTCTTGGTCCTATTACCGATATATCACCTTTTAATATGTTTATAAGCTGAGGCAGTTCATCAAGGTGGGTTTTTCTTAATAACCTTCCTATCGGTGTTATCCTCGTGTCATTCTTCTTAGTCCATAACGGTCCGTCCTGGCCGTCATACATTGTTCTGAATTTGTATAACACAAAAGACTTATTATCCTCTCCCATTCTTTTACTCTTATAAATAATCTTCCCCTTAGAGGTTAACTTGATTAACAAACCGGACAACACAAAGAACGGAGAAAACACAACTATTGAAACAACGGAGAATAACACATCTATAAATCTTTTTGTTTTTTCATAAAAAGGGCGATGGGTTGTTATGTTTTCAATAAACCAACCTTCCTCTAATTCTTCTAAAGGTACCTTTTCAAAAACCATTTCGTAGAAACTCCAAAAATTAACTACATTAACCTCATGTAATAAAAGATCATAGATCAACTTTGTAATCTTCTCTTTTTCTTCTAAACCGTTTTTTATTACTATCGTATGAATATCATCCTCTTTTACTATCCGAGGCAGGTCTTCAAAATTAACCTTCTTTATATCTTTAAACCATCTTGATACCTTGTACCCAATCTGTGGCTTATCCTCAACGTTATCCACCACCTCTTGAATAAGAGGGGAGTTGCCTAATATTAAAACCTTCTCCGCTCCTGATGGAAATATATTGCATAAAATCAATCTCTGCCAGCCATACTTCAGTCCTAGAAATATTAACGCAAAAAGAGCCAGATTTGTTTTAGGAGTTAGCTCAAAAAACTCAGGGAAAAGATAAAAAGCGGTAACAGACAAAAATCCAGATACTAATGTAGCTAGAAACACATCCTTTAAGATCTCTTCTTTAACTCCAAACTTATATCTGTATAGATTAAAAAGATAAAGAACCAGTATCCAGAGAATAAATATTATAGTAAATGGCCAGAAGTGGGCTTTAAAGCGATCCACAAATTCACCCCCCTGGTATCTAATAAACAGGGTTAACGCTAGGGAGCCATATAAAATTACTATATCTCCTAAAAATATGAATAACTTTTTTAACTTAGACATGATTTTCTTTTCAATCTATATTATCAGGTTAAATCAAAATACGATTATCTTCCAGTCTTTTTAATGTTTGCTCTGTATTTTAGCTTAGTGTATAGTTTGTATAAAGCAGTCGTTTTTAAACAATAATTTTTAAAAAAATGAACAATAAAGGATATTTCTTACCAGCCAGCATTTTAATTGCCGCCCTCCTTATCTCCGGTTCTGTGATATACACCACCGGCCAAAAAGTAGATACCAATGACCAACCTAATCAAGCCCAAGAATCTTCTCAGGAGATTGAACCCATCACCGAAGCTGATCACATCAGAGGAGCAGGTGTTGATGCTCCTGTAAAGATAGTAGAATACTCCGACCCCGAGTGCCCCTACTGTTCTAAGTTTCATCTAGACATGAAGAAGGTAATTCAAGATTATGGCGACCAGGTGGCCTGGGTGTACCGTCATTTCCCGTTAGACAGCCTTCATAGCAAGGCTAGAAAAGAGATTACTGCCACTGAATGCGCGTATGATCTCGGAGACCCTGATATTTTCTGGGGATATCTTGACCGTCTGTATGAGGTGACCCCTTCCAATAACGGTCTTGATCTCACAAGGCTGCCTGAGATAGCTGAGTATGTTGGTTTAGACGCTGATGAGTTCAATGAGTGTTTAGAAAGCGGTAAGTTTGATGAAAAGATAGAGGCTCAGTACCAAGATGCTGTACAAAGCGGAGGCACCGGCACTCCATACGTCCTTGTGATGAAAGAAGATGAAGTTTTAGGCACCCTTCCGGGGGCTCTTCCATATGAACAACTTTCTGAGATAATTGATCAACTCTTAAACCAATAACATGAAGTGGAATAACTGGATAATCTTAGGGTTAGGTGTTTGGTCCATTCTATCCCCGTGGTTTTTTGGATTTAATGATCTAAACTTGGTAACCTGGAACAGTATTTTTGTTGGAGCATTAGTTATAGTTTTTGCTCTCTGGAACTTCTCACCCCCTAAAAAATAAACCTTGAACCCGCAGTATAAAAACTGCGGGTTTTTTGTTTAACCCCATCTCAAATATGTTAAAATATTAAAGCAAAGGTCCTTAAATAAACTAAAAAAATAAACATGGGATTTATCAATAAAATATTTGGTGGAGATAAAAAATCTTCTCAAAAAAACTCAGAAACAACCAAAGTAGTAACATATACTTGTCCTAACTGTGGACATAAATCAAATGAAGAAGGAAAGTGCCCTAACTGTGGGGTTCCTCTAAGAAAAGAAGGAGAAGTTTCTGTTTCCAACAAAGGTATGGGGGTTTCTCACTCTGCTCAACCGAACAAACCTCAGACTAACCAAAGAAAACAAAAGGTAAACCAATCTCAACAAAACCAAAAACAAAACGTGAATAAAAAAACTACTCAGCAAGTACCAAAAACCCCTACTAAACCACAGACCCCTACTAAACCACAGACCCCTCAGAATCCTCAACCGAAAAGACCACAGCCTAATACTCCAGGCACCAGTAACCCTAAAACTCCTCAGAAACCACAAAGACCACCCCGACCACAGACTCCTAAACCACAAAAGCCAAACCAACCTTCTCCAAAACCAGGCCCTCAACCAAAGCCTCAACCAAAGAAGCCTAAACCAGGTTCTCCAGGTGTTCCGGGAGGTCCTAATAAACCGGGCCGTCCTACCACCACCCCTGGTGGAGGTTCTGCACAAAAAAATCAAACGAATTAAGAATATTGAATTTTCGTTAACTCCTCTATACTATAGAGGAGTTAGCCGGAGTAGCTTCAGTGGTAGAGCGATCCCCTCGTAAGGGATAGGCCGGGAGTTCGATCCTCCCCTCCGGCTCAATTTTTATATACAAAAATGGAAAAACAACATTACAACCCAAACATCGTCTATATCTCTGCTTTCCCCGGAGCAGGAGGTAAAGACGCTAAAGATTTCGCTATCATGCTCCTTAAAATGTACCTTAAGTACGCTAAAAGGAAAAAATGGGAAACTACCGTCATAGATGAAGACACTATCGAGATTAAAGGTAAAAATGTATATGAAAAGCTAAAGGATGAAAACGGTGTTCACCGATTAATCAGAATCTCCCCGTATGACTCTAAGGATAACCGACACACTTCTTTTGCTTTAATCGAAGTTCTACCGGAACTTCATGAGGTTAAAGCTTCTAAGATAAAGATTCCTGAACATGATCTGAAACTAGATTTCTTTAAATCATCCGGTCCCGGAGGCCAGAACGTTAACAAAGTAGAAACAGCTGTGAGAGTTGTTCACAAACCTACCGGTGTCAGTGCCTCCTCTCAAGCAGAAAGATCCCAAGCTAGAAATAGAGCCCGAGCCATGAAGCTTCTTAAATCAAAGCTTGTTAAGTTAATGGAAGAAAAGAGAGAAGAGGATATCTCTAAACTAAAAACCAAAGTTACTCCTGACTGGGGCCATGAAATTAGATCTTATGTCCTCCACCCGTACAAACAGGTCCGGGATAAAAAGAGAGATTTAAAAATTTCTCAACCGGAAGAAGTCCTTGACGGAAACCTTGATTTATTATTCAACGCTTCTTAACCAGTTAGATTTTTGTTAAATTAATATATATAATCATAAGGAAGCAAAAAAACAATAAATAACAGCAAAAATGATAGTCTTCAAAAACGTTCACAAGTATTATCAGCAAAATGGAAGAAAGACCGCGGCTCTTGATGATATAAACTTCAAGATCCAACCTAATGAACTAGTCTCAATTGTCGGTCGTTCCGGAGCTGGTAAGTCTACAATAATCAAGCTATTAACCGGAGAAGAAAAACCTTCCAAAGGAAGAGTCTTTTTTGGTTCATACGAGGTAAACAAATTAAATCCTTCTGAGCTTCCTGAGTTTCGACGTCACATCGGCGTCGTTTTTCAAGATTTTAAACTTCTTAAAAAGAAGAATGCTTTTGAGAACGTAGCTTTTGTTTTAGAAGTTGAAGGGTATACTCAAAAAGAAATTAACGAACTTGTTCCTCAGGTTCTTGATTTAGTAGGCTTGAAAGAAAACATGTCCAAGTTTCCGGCTGAGCTCTCTGGAGGAGAGCGTCAGCGAGTAGGAATTGCCCGAGCTATGATTAACCGACCGGAAGTTATCATTGCTGATGAGCCAACTGGCAACCTTGACCCTAAAAACAAATGGGAGGTTATCAAACTCCTCACTAAAATAAATGAGTTAGGGAGTACTATTCTTTTAGCTACTCACGATAAAGAGATTGTAGATTCTTTGGGTTCTCGAGTTATTACCCTAAAAGATGGTAAAATGACCTCTGACGAAGCTCACGGTAAATTTAATGTATAA